>JAUZPH010000151.1 GCA_030706065.1 Bacillota bacterium
GATGAAATCAAAATACTTGCCATCGAAAGCAGTTGTGACGAGACAGCTGCCGCAGTAGTTGTAAACGGCAGGGAAGTGTTATCGAATATAATAGCTTCTCAAATAGATATACATAAAAAATTTGGCGGAGTGGTTCCGGAGGTGGCTTCCAGAAAGCATGTGGAGGTAATCAATGCGGTGGTACAGGAGGCACTGGAAGAGGCGCATATCGGTATTGGAGACATTGATGCCGTGGCGGTTACCTATGGGCCAGGACTGGTTGGTGCGCTTCTGGTGGGGCTCCAATATGCCAAAGGGCTTGCCTATTCACTGAAGAAACCGTTAATAGGTGTCAATCACATAGAAGGCCATATAAGTGCAAACTTTATTGAGCACAAGGAACTGGAACCTCCCTTTGTTTGTCTTGTTGTTTCCGGTGGGCACACTTTCATAGTTCATATGAAGGATTATGGAGATTTCGAGGTTATCGGCAAAACCAGGGACGACGCTGCAGGTGAGGCTTTTGACAAGGTTGCAAGGGCTTTGGGGCTCAGTTATCCGGGAGGGCCAGCAATAGACAGACTGGCAAAGGAGGGCAATGAAAATGCCATAAAGTTTCCAAGGGCCAACTTTCATGAAGAATCTCTGGATTTTTCCTTCAGCGGGCTTAAATCTGCAGTTTTAAACTATCTGAATAAGATGGAAATGACCGGCCAGGAGGTAAACCGGGCAGATGTAGCAGCATCCTTTCAGAAGGCAGTGGTGGACGTACTGACCGACAATGTCATCAAGACCTGCAGGATGAGAAAGGTTGACAAGATAGCCATAGCTGGCGGTGTGGCATCAAATACCACTTTGAGGGAAAGTCTGACAAGGGAAGGGAAGCAATATGGAATAGAGGTTCTGTTTCCGGCACCGGTGTTATGTACTGATAACGCGGCCATGATAGGCAGTGCAGCCTATTTTGAATACAGACGGGGAGTACGTTCGCCGCTTAATCTCAATGCCATGCCGAATCTAAAATTAGGAGAAAGATAGTACTTTTAATACATGGTAATATGTGGTAATATATAAACGTATAGAAAGTGAAAATCTAAATACATTGAGCAGTCCCATAAATCCGTGAAGATTGGATATTTTGGGACTGCTCAATGTAAAGATTTTATTACTTTCTATTAGATAAGTGACTGCACAATTTTAGTTTCCAATTCTGACATTGAAAGGAGAAAAGGCTTGAGAAGGTTTGTTTGTTTGCTTTTGACCGCAGTCATCTGCCTGGTAACATTTGCAGGCTGCGGCACCAAGGATAAAAGTGATGGAAAATCTCAACAGACAAATTCAAGTGGTACGAGTAAGCTGAAGGATGGAGATTACGAGATACAGACCAAGCCGGATGTGGAAGGGTATTTCAGCAAGGCTAAGGTAACGATAAAGGATGGAAAGATAACAAATGTTGATTGGAAGATAATAGACAGTCAGAACAGAGTATTTGATGAAAAGTATGAAGACGTGTTTCCCCAGGCTGAGTATAAGGAGCAGTGCAGAAACGATCTAAAGGGAGCTAAAAGCTATGTATCCCAATTTATTGAGACACAGGATTTGAGCAAGGTGGACGCAATAGCTGCAGCCACATGGGCTAATACAAAGTTTAAAGAAGCAATGGAAATGATTTTGGGAAAGGCTAAAAATTGAAATGATACAGAGGGGTACATTATATACAACTCTGTATCATCGGGCGTATCAGATTTCGAAGGTGGAGGTATCTATGAACCTCCATTCTTTTTTTATATTTCTTAATTCCTCCATAAGTTTTAGCAGTGCCAGATCCTTCTGCTTGGCTTCCAGCATGATATCTATGTCCTTACCGTAGGGCTTGAGGCTTTCGATGAACTTGACAAAGTCCTCGGCATTAATAAAGTCGGAGTGCTTCCTGTCCTGAGGCGATTCCCTGGGACTTGAAAAGTGGAATTTTGGTGGAAGTATCTCACCGTCCCAGGTGGACAGAATTTTTGGAAGAAGTTCTTCCAAAGGCTCACCGTTATTATTACAGTTATGATGGTGTATATCAAATACCATTGGCAGATTCAGGGTTCTGCATAGAGACAGGGTCTCCGAGGCTGTAAAGGTCTTGTCATCATTCTCAAGTATCAACTTTTTACCGATTTCAGTGGGTATTTTGCCGAAATTATTCACAAACCGTTCCAAAGCCGCATCTCTGCCGCCTTCGCCGCTGCCTACATGAAGCACCATCTTGCCTTCAGGGTAATGGATATCCTCGAAGAGGTGTGCATGGAACCAGAGATTGCGGATGGAGCTCTCCACAACATCCGGCTTGGTGCTGTTTAATACATTGAACTCGTTGGGGTGGGTGTCAACCCTTATGTCATTTTCTCTTATGAGGCGGCCGATTCTCTCAAAGTCCCTGTTAAAGATTTTACGATAATTCCAATCCGATACCTCGGGGTGAGTAGCCAGGGGAACAAGGGCAGAGGTTATCCGGTAAAAATGCATATTCCTTTTAACGTTATACTGGAGTATCTTATATAAATCATCCAGATTTGTAAGGGTCACCGATTTTAACTTATCCAGCCGTTTTTCCTTTAACACGATCTTTTGATAGAGAGTGTAGGTTACATTACTGGAGGATGTTACTTTCGGAAGATTTAACGATATTGCCACGTAACCGAGACGGACCCGCATAATTACACTTCCTTTCAGAAAATACTTTAGATAGAACCCAAAAAGTCTATTATATTCTTCTCTCGCGAAAGATCCGTGAAGATTGGATATTTTGCTCGGCACAATGCAAGACTTTTAATGGGTTCTATATAGATATCTTTATTATTGATAGTAAAGGTTAATATTATAATAAAAAAATAGGAAAACTTATTTTATAGTAAGGAATGTTTTAATATTGATTTTATTGTTTTTTACAGGATATATTTGTGATATCATGTTATATGTAATATGATTGCAGGGTAACAACTTCTCTATAAACTTACACAACTCAAAAGGCGTCGAAGCTTTGCTGTTTTTAGGCATACCCAAGTTAAGTTTCCCTGTAAGCACTTTCATGACGAGAATGACGGTTGGGAGGTTATAAAATGAAGTATTCCATAACATCAAGTATATTTCACAAGTATAACAAGAAGAAAAAAACCTGGATATTTAAGCTTTTCCAGTTTGTAATATTTTTTTTAATATTTATATTCTTTGCAGGGGTATTGTACCAATTCATAGCATCAGAAATGGATAAAAGCCAGTTTAAGATGAAAGGTAAGCTTTTTTCCGTGGGAAGCTACAGACTTATGGCCAATACCAGCGGCAGCGGCAAATATACTGTTGTTTTTGAGAGCGATATCGGATCACCGATTCAGCAATGGAACAGCGTAAGGGAAAGTTTGGGGAAGGATTACAAGCTGTTCAGCTATGAGAGAAGCGGATATGGATGGAGTGATTCATCCGGAGAGGCGGCAAACATAGAAAGGTCAGTCAGTGACCTTAAAAAGGTCCTTTCCAGGTCCGGCTGCAACTCTCCTTACATCCTGGTAGGCCATGGTTATGGCGGACTTATTATGACTCAGTTTGCAGAGAAGTATCCGGAGGAAGTTGCAGGTGTTGTCCTTATTGACAGCCTTATGGAACAGGATATAGAATCCAGGGAGTTTCAAGCCAATTTAAAATCTGATATAAGAAAATATAGTGCAGACAGATTCTTTGCCAATATGGGGGGAGTTAGGCTGGCTTACAGTTTAAATATTCTTAAGAGTGAAGAACCATATTTAAAAAATCTTACGGATGAGGAAAAGGCGCTCTTTCAAAGCCAGCGTGTGACACCGAAATATTATGCTGCCATGAGCAGCGAATTAAAGGTGTTAAGGGATTATAAGGGAGAAATACAGAAAGCGGGAGCCTTAAAAGATACTTTTCTCGAGGTGCTTACACCTTCAAGTAAATTTGGAGACGATGAAAGAGATAAGGCGTATGATGAGGTACAGAAGAAGCTTGCAGCGATGTCATCCGGAGGAGACCAGATGCTTGTGGAGAGAACCGGTTCATATATACAGATAGACCGGCCGGATGCAGTTGTAAATGCTGTAGAAAGAATAGTAAAGAAGGCAGGTAAGATTTAAATGAAAGATAAGGCTCTCTTAGGTAATATAATGTTTTCATGTTTGGGGGCAGCGGCGGTAACGGCATATCTTTCCTATGTTATGGGAGCGGACAATTCCGTATATTATTACGGATTTGTTCTGGTCCCAGTTTTTCTCGTTCTGGCATACCGCCTTAAGTTGTTGAGGGATGCGGCCAGACTGCTGGAAGAGGTAAAGGAACAGTGGGGAAAAACTGTAAAGAAAAAGAGGAACCTGGGTGTTATCAGAAGGTATTTCGATGTATTGTGCGACGATAAGGAAGGGCCCTATATCGATGACCAGACCTGGGATGACTTGAATATGGATGAAATCTATACAATCCTGGACAGGAATCTCACTACAGCCGGGGAGCAGGTTTTGTATGATATACTTAGGTCACCATTGATAAAGAAAGAACCTCTGCTGCTTAGAAATACTCTGATAAAACAATTTCAGATAAACAAGGAATTAAGGGAAAAGATTCAGGTAGCGCTCCAGGGAGCTGGAAGATTGAAAGAAGGGGATATACTGGATGTTCTCTTCGGTGAGCACAAGAAGAATGATTTCATGAAAATTGTTTGCTATGCTGCTGCAGCGGCGCCGATAGTGATTATTGCATTGATACCGTTTATCACCTCTATTGCTTTTGTCCTCTTTGCATTAAGCCTTGCCTTAAATGTATATATACATGCCAATCACGGCAAAAAGAACGATATCAGTATAAATTCCATAGGTTACCTGGCTCATCTTATAAAAGCTGCAGGCACTATCAGCAAAATTGAAAACCATGAATTAAGGCCTTTTCTGGAAGAGCTCAAAGTAATATCCGAAAAGTGTAAAGGAATTGCGAAGGGTACCACGAGGCTTGGGGTTCCTGAGGGTGTAGATGTATTATATGATTATATTAAAATCGAGCTCCTTATTGAAGAGAGAAGTTATTATCGGGTAATCGGCGATATCCAGAAATACAGGGAGGAATTGCTAAGAATGTACAGGATATTGGGGGAGATAGACAGTTATATTTCCGCAGCATCCTACAGGCAGGAAATTAAGAAATACACCGAACCGGAATTTGTTGCTGAAAAAAGAATAGTCGATATCAAAGGACTTATTCACCCCCTTATAGAAGAAGCTGTTCCAAATGATATTTCTATCGGTGACGGAGGAATAATAATTACAGGTTCAAATATGTCGGGCAAGTCAACCTTTTTAAGATCTGCAGGTGTTGCGGCTATAATGGCGCAGACGTTATATATGGTAAAAGCGGACGAGTATAAGGCATCCTTTTTTAACATAATGACCTCTATAAGCCCCGGTGATAATATTATGGGAGGGAAAAGCTATTATCTGGGAGAGGCGGAGGCCATTTTGAGAATATTGAAAGGCTGTTCGGAGACACTGCCGACACTCTGTATAGTGGATGAGATTTTCAGAGGGACCAATCCTGTGGAAAGGGTCAGTGCTTCGGTGGAAATACTGGAGTACCTTTTGGGACACAATGCCGTTGTACTTGTTGCAACACATGACTTGGAACTTCCGGAAATACTCAAGGGAAAATATGAATGTTATTATTTTACCGAGGATGTAGATGAGAAGGAGGGTCTTGAGTTTGATTACAGGATGAGGAAAGGGATTTCCCCAACCAGAAATGCCATAAAGGTTCTCAATTATCTTGGGTATCCGAAAGAGATAGTTGATGGAGCAGAAAAAAGAAGTTTGAAGCATGATGCGTAAATGATATAAAAGCAAATAAAGGGCCTGCCGCATAATGTGTTCATAGTCATTATGCGACAGCCCCTTTGTTTTTCATTGATATTTATATAGTTGGGTAAATTTCATCAACGGTATCTGCCGATAGTTCTTCCGCCCTCTCATTCTTTAGTATGATACCGTTCAGGATACCTAAAAGAATCCACATGAGTGGGGCTACGGACACAACGCTGATATTGAAGAAAGCCTGCATTTGATATGCTAAAATACAGCAGAATAATACAAAGGCCTTCTTATCTTTCTTTATAAGTCTCAAGGACTTTATAAACATGGTTATTAAAAAAGAAAGATAAACCAGAAGAGATGGTATGCCGGTGGCAACCGCTATCTGAAGGAATTCATTATGAGCCTTGTCGACTGTTGTGTCAGGCATTACCTTCTGTGTTTCTTCTCCATACTTTGGCATAAAGACTTCCGCAAAGTTATCGATACCGGCACCTAACAGCGGCCTGTCCCAAACCAAAGGAAGAGCACGCTTCCAGATAAATATTCTAAAGCTTCCGGAATCATCATCAAACTCTGCTGCATTTGAATATATTGATGCATATCTTTGAGAAATTACATTACCGCTTACATAGTTAAAAGTGACAAACAAAACGGCAAAGGCACAAATAAGTAACAGCAAAGGACGCGGACCGATTAACTTCTTAACTGTGAATACGATGAGCAGGAAAAGCAAAGCACTCATCGATAACCAGGCACTTCTCGTAGTAGAGGATAACATGCATAAGAATAATAAACAGGAGGCTGCAAAACATAGTTTATCCTTAAGGTAAATAAAGCTTATTGACATCAATGGAAGCATTAAACAAATGTAGGAACCAACAAAGTTTCTGTGGCCAATGGTTGAAAAACATTGTTTATACCAGAGTGAATCGGGTCCAAATCCATAGACCAGATCGTACCCAAAGAACTGAAGTATGCCCAAAATTGATACAACCATAGATGTAACAGCAATAAATCTTAGATGATTAATATTAAATTCATAGTAAAAGGAAGCTATAAAGAATAAAAATACGTAACACAGGATGGCAAACAGGCCTTCCCATCTTCCGCTGCGCCCAATCAATGAATTATACAGGTTCACCGTGAATAGTGTGGAAATTATACAAATAAAGATGTATACAAGTATAAGCTTTCCCTGAAGGGAAAAAGTATGTCTCCTTTTGTCCTTAATCCTATACGTTATCAATGCTATCAGCATAATCAAACAACATAAATAGAGAAACATGGCCTTTGGAAAACTGAATCGTTCGTCGCCAAAGGGCTTGACAAGTATAGGAGTAATGCAGACCAGGATAAGTAGCATGTATGATGCAAGCTTTTTCATAACCCACCTCGCAAGATAATCAGGCTGTGATGCAATAATTGATTATCAGATTTATAGTTGCTTCAATAGATTCCATATGTGTCCTTTCATATCCATGGGAAGCAAAAACCCCCGGCCCTACAAGGGCAGCTTTGACATCCCAGCCTGCGGCCAAAGCTGCAGAAGCGTCAGAGGCATAGAAAGGGTAAATATCGATCTTATAAGGTATTTGATTAGTTTCACAGATTTTTATCATTCTTTTGCGCAGTTCATAATCGTAGGGACCGGAAGAATCCTTGGCGCAAATACACACAGCATACTCTGAAGAATTCTGATCTGCACCTGGGGCTCCCATGTCAACTGCAATAAATTCCTTTGTATATTCAGGAACAGCAGCCTTGGCTCCATGTCCAATCTCTTCATAGTTGCTTATGAAAAAATTGGTTGTGTAAGGCAAATCCACATTGCTCTGCTTCAAGTATTCAATAATGTACAAAAGAGCAGCAGCACTGGCCTTGTCATCCAAATATCTGCTTTTGATAAAGCCTTTTTCCGTTACAGTAAAATTCGTATTTATACACACGAAATCACCGATATTTATTCCAAGCGCCTCAGTATCCTCCCTGGAATGGACCTTTTCATCCAGCACTATTTCCATGTTTTCAGGAGACCTTTTAAGTTCTCTTGCCTCATCGCCGCTGATATGCACCGAGGGCTTTATCGTCTGGATAGTGCCGCTGTAGGACTTCCCATTCATGGTTTCAATGGTACAATTTTCGCCCTCAATAGAGGTCATCATATACCCTCCAATTGGGGTGAAAGAGACTGTTCCCTTCGGTTTGATATATTTCACCATAGCACCTAAAGTATCAACATGAGCGGAAAAAGTCCTCTGGTAGTTTGCTTCTCTGCCATCAAAGGTTACTATCAAGGCGCCCTTATTGGTAATACAATACGGTATACCCATCTTCGAAAGTTCATCCTTTATATAATCAATAACCTTTTGTGTATA
>JAUZPH010000152.1 GCA_030706065.1 Bacillota bacterium
CATAAGGGTTGTTTAAGCTTTGCTTGTTACAATGAATGTATGAGTAGAGTGGGAGTGAGAGGTTATGTTTAAAAAGATAAAAGAAAATTACAGACATTTGCTGTTTCTGCTGGTAATACCGATGGTATCGAGCATGTATCCTCTGTTTAATAATGCAAGTCACGGATATCAGGAGGTAATAACGCCGGTAGATAATGCCGTGCCCTTTGTTAAGGAGTTTATAATCGGGTATATAGCCTGGTATCCTTTTATCATACTGACTTTGGCATACCTATGCCTGAAGGATAAGAAGGTATATTACAGAACTTTAGCCAGTTTGATACTGGGTTTTTTGGCATCCTTTACGATATTTTTTATCTTTCAGACTCATGTTCCCCGTCCGGAGGTTGACGGCAATGACATATTCTCGGTGCTTGTCCGACTTATTTATGCCAGTGACAAGCCATATAACTGTTTTCCGAGCCTTCATGTGCTGGAGAGTCATCTTATGGTTATGGGCGTGCTGGCACTGGAGGACGTGAGCAAAAGGATGAAGTATTTCACCATATTTTGCTCTGTAATGATCATATTGTCCACCCAGTTTGTGAAGCAGCATGTGATAATCGACGTAGTAGGCGGATTATATCTGGCAGAGGTGATATTCAATTCTGTACCGGGCTTAAAGAGAATTTTACTGGCGGTCTGGAAGAGAAGAGTCAAGGCGCCTCAGATGTAAAATTGAATAAAGACGAAAATAACAGGCTGGAGCCTTGATGGGCTTCAGCCTGTTTTTTTAGGCATATGAAATATGTTGACGGTCGGAATACACTGGGCTTTTATGGGCCGGTGCCGACACTTATTATTTTCCAGGGCGAGCTTTCCGTCTTCTTGCCAACATACACAAAGAGGATCTGCTTTCCGTTGGGAGAAGTTATTTCTTTCTTGTATACTGCATCATACTCTACCGTTACCTGTTTCTCCTCATAGTTTTGTCCGTTTAACTTTATATCAGCTTCAGGATTAACTATTAAGTTTGTCAGTGATTTTAAGTTTTTAAAATCAGAATCTGTTGATCCTTTCATAGACTTGGCATAATCCTCCGACAGGCATGCTTCTGCAGTTTTCAGGTCCCCATTAGCCAGACTTTCGTAGTAGGTCTTAACCAGGTCGTGAGGGCCAAGCTTAGTGATATCAATAGAATGCACAGAAGCCCTGGAATTGCTGCAGCCTGACAAAGTAAGTATAGCTATGAGAAATATAAAACATAATACTTTTTTCAATTTTTCACTTCCTTTTTTTACAGCTAGAGTTTTAGGGATACTTCATAATGTATAGGTGCAATACCTCATTTTATTGAATACTGGAAATCTTCCACTGTCCATTTTCCTTCACGAGCTTTATCTGGTATATATCCGAGACATCCGGTATCAACAAAAGCTTAAATGAAAGATACACACTGGCAGCAGCATGACAGTCATCCGTCATGGATACACTTGTAAGGACAGCCCTTACATCGGGGTTAAGGGCTAAAAGCTGGGCTTTATAACTGTCGGAAAACCCTTTAAATGCACTGGATATGAGCCTTTTGGTACTGTTATACGCCCCGGCGGTAAAGTATGTTGTTGGGAGAGGAATGTCACTCATGAGACTATTCTTAACATCTTTCAGGGCAGAATTCAACACCGATATAATATCATTATTTTGTTCCGGTGCAGTCAGCATGGGTGTAACGACACCATTTTGAAAATCCACTGCTTCAAGCTTTTCTCCATTGACATAGCCGTTCTTTCCGTCCGGATACAGGAGAAGACTGCTTCCTGAAATTTTACAGGTTGAGACCTCTTTTGCATTGCCGTCCATTCTGTGGAGAATGAAGCCGTTATTTGAGCTTTCTTTATCCTCGGTAATGTAGTAAAAGCCGCCGTCAAATACAAAGGCACTGTCATAGACTGTTTCGTCGGTAAGCTTGATTGGGGCTTTTGCAAGATAGCAATCCTTGATAAAGCTTACGGTCCTGTTAGGATTAATAATCAGTACGGATTTGCCAAAGTTGTCTCTAAAGGTGCCGGGAGCCAATTCATCGATGATATTCCCCCTGGCATCCGTAAGCACCGTACTGTAGGTTGAAAGCAGAGGATTGACGGAATTACGGTCAACTGTTATTCCAAAATACACGGCTTCATTTAATTTACCAAGCAGGTTTGCGGCTTTTTTACCGCTGCTTCCTAAAACCTGTGTATCTTGATTCGATGAGGAATCAGGACTCCAAAAGAAATGTCCTACAGTATCCGTAGTACCTGAACCGGTTATTTTCCAAGAGCCGTTTACGTGTTCATAGTGAGTAATAACACCTTCACTACCGAGGGCGCACTTATCTCCAGCTTGATTCCAGCTGATGTAAGTAATAAAGGTGGAATTGCCGGCGGAACCATCCAAAGGATTTAAAAAGGGCCCTTGATTTGTTTTAATACCTGTGGACAAATTCCAATCCACTATATCCAAATCGATGTTTGTACGACCTTTGATAACCCTGTTTTTGGATCTGTCCATTAAAGGGGATGGAGTCATATATAATATGTGGGTTTTATCAGGAGTTACAGTCAGAAAAATAGCGTCCTTATCCAGTTTCTTCTCGTATTCACCAACATCATAGAATTTATTGCCTGTGGTGCCGGTGTCTTGTGGTACAATCTTGGTGATATCCTTGGGAGGTTGCTTGTCTTGAACGTTATATACTTTGTTATCCTTTATTGAATTTTGCTTCAGCAGCCCGAAAGTTAGGACTCCCAATGAAAGGGCAGCCAGCAGAAATATAACTTTTTTATTCATTCAGTTCACTTCCTTTAAAGGAATGGATACGGTAACGGAGGTGCCTTTACCGGGCTCGCTCTTAATATCCATGGTGCCGCAGTGGGATACAATTATGGACTTTACGAGAGTAAGACCAAGCCCAAGCCCACCCTCCCGCTTGGAACGGCTCTTGTCGACCCTGTAGAAGGGTTCCAGAATCTTTTGGAGATGCTCTGCGCTTATACCGCAGCCGTTATCTTTTACCGTAACTCTGCCCTCCAGACCGCCTTGAGAATATTCTACTTCTATGGCACCTTCTGGTTGAGATGCCTTTATGGCGTTGTCAAGCAGGTTTATAAGTGCCATTTTAAAGAGTTCTTCATCCACTGCAGCGGCAAAGTCTTCTCCGTGGCAGATAATTCTGATATTTTTTTGTTCAGCCTTCAGCCCTATGCTTTTTGAAGCACTTAATATCAAGCTTTCGATACTACAGGGTACCGGATTAATGGAATTAACTCTTGCAAGTATCAATTCCATCAGTGTATTTACCATGCTTAAAATTCTTTTTCCCTCAGAATTAATAAAGCCAAGGCCTTTGTTGAAGCTGTCCTCATCATACTTTATACCTATCAATAATTCAGAGTAACCGATAATGGAGGTCAATGGAGTTCTGAGCTCATGAGTAAGGTTGTCTATGAAATCCTGTTTGTTTTGTGCCTCCACTTCAAGCTCTTCGATCTTATTCTCAATTTCCTCAGCCATTTGGTTGAACTGCCGGGAAAGTACACCTATTTCATCCTTTGAGGCAATAGTAACCCGATCCTTGTAATTTCCGGAGGATATCTTTCTGGCTGCTGCAGTAAGGTACTCTATGGGATTGGTTATATAACCGCCAAGAATTACTACGAGGAAGGACATGATGATGAGGCCTGCCGCAGAAGTTTTCAGGAAAGAGAGGTACATGTTGTTCCTCTGTGTATCGATATAAGTTACATCCTTTATAGTAGTAAGGATAATATATCCTCCTTCGTAATTTACCTTATCATTTATAGAGAGATAGTGGCTGCCATTAAGCCTGCTCAGAACAAAACTGCGGCTGGTGAGCTTATCCATATCGGTTTTACTGTTAGTGTAGTCATGGGGAAAACCTGACGAAAGCAGGCTTCCTTCCTTTGAATAGATCTGTATATATATATTATCCGAGCTGTACAGCGCAGTGAGGAGTTTCGCATGGTAATCCATCCTGGCTAATTCCTCAAGAGGGGTTGTGACATTATAGGTGAGATACATGGAAACGCCGTTGCGGATACTTGTTTCCTCATCCAGGCTTCTATCTTTCTCCCTGCCAAGCAAAGAGTTGTAGGAAGAGGAGGTAACCACTACAGCTGTCAGTACTATAGACATCACATATATAATGAGACAGAGAAAGTAAATCTTCCACTTAAGTTTCATATTAAATCTCCAATCGGTAACCTACTTTATACACTGTAGTTATCTTTTCCGTAGAGAGCTTGCTTCTAAGCCTCTGTACATGCATATCCACAGTTCTTGTGCTTCCTTCATATTCATACTGCCACAGCACCTCCAGAAGCTTTTCCCTGGATACTGCCATGCCTCTGTGGTCAATAAAAAAGTTTAAGAGATCAAATTCCTTCGGGGTAAGTTCGATTTCTTTTCCACCTTTATACACCTTTCTCTCTTCCAGGTGGATTTCTATATCATCAAAACCCTTTATACCATTCAGTTTGCCGCATCTTCTCAGCAGTGCGTTTATCCTTGCTATTATCTCCAGGCCTTCGAAGGGCTTGGTTATGTAGTCGTCGGCGCCGAGGTTTAAGCCCTTCACTCTGTCGCCAAGTCCGGACTTGGCAGTGAGCATAATCACCGGAATTGACCTTGAACTTATATGAGGCAGCAGCTCATAGCCATCCATGCCCGGCAGCATGATGTCGAGCAATATCAAATCCGGGCTGCAGCTGCTTATACAACGGAGGCCCTCTTTTCCGTCAGGGGCCTCGATGCAGCTGTGTCCTGCCAAAGAAAGATGCATTTTAATCAATTCCCTTATCGGTTCCTCATCTTCAATAATAAGTATTTCTGCCATAATAACCTTCCCTCCTGAAGCAACTATTCTTTTCTGAGCCATCCTGCAGGCTTTCTTTTATCTCCCACGAAATAATTGCCGTCTTTTATATTTAAAGGCATCCTGTCACGGGGCTTGCCATAAATATTCTGCTGAACTATCTCTATATAATCCTCGCCAACATCACTTACAATGCCTATATGGCCATAGGTTGTATCATTAAACACTATTATGTCATCCTCTTGAGGTTTCACATTGCCTTCGTTCTTGTATTGGTATAGGCCTCTTGCCTCGTTAAACTCACCCTGACCGAGCTTTTTATCAAAGAAGTCTTTGGCATTGCCGAAGCCATTTGGCATTTTGTGGCCTTTAACGTCATAATAAAAGCGCTTTATATATTCAACACACTGCCACTTGTAGCCGTAATAGTAACCGTCACTGCTGAAATTCTTTCCATGGTTCTCCGTGTATCTGCTGCCGTTGTTATAAACCCTGACGCCCTTGTATTCATCTATCACCTGTCCAACTTCAGAATCCGAGGAAGGGCTTGGGGGCCAGTCAAAAATCATGGATTTTACTACTGCTGCATATTCACGGAAATAATACACCGGAGTTAAAAAGGGATGAACCGGAGCGGACCAGCAGTTTACAGTGTTAAAGCCAAGCCTTTCCGCCAGAAGCCTTGAACGGTACATATGAAAATTGCTTGTCACCAGGGTAATATTAATTGCTTTTCTGTTGTCGGACTCCCGAATAAGTTCTTTAGTGTTTTCAAGGTTTTCAAGTGTATTGTTGGAACGGTCCTCCTTCAGTATTCTACCGAAAGCTATACCCTTACCCAAAAGAAATTCTTTCATTGCCTCGGCTTCGGTTATTGTCTCGCCGGGACCTTGTCCCCCGGATACTATTATCTTTACATCCTCCGGCAGCGCCTTTATTAAATTCAGACTTTCGTTCAATCTGTAGTTAAGAATCTGGGAAGGCGAGGAGCCATTTAAACCTGCACCGAGGATAACTACATAATCTGGTACGTCAGCTTCCTTCTTATGTGAATAATTCATCAGGAGACTCTCTACGAAAAAAAAAGATACAATTATTACTAATATAAATACGTGAAAGACTGCAATAATCCTTTTTATTTTTTTGTTTTTTATTTCCTTAATGAATTTAAGATGGAGTATTCCCACTCCACAGGCGGCCAAACCAATAAGTAGCATGTACTTCCAGAAGGTTACATTCCAGCCCGACAGGCTAAAGCCATAGACTGATGCCCATATACCGAAAGCAATGAGCAGTATACCGGACAGCTTCAGAAGTTTTTTTCTCATTTCCCCAACCCCTTTATGTATTGATGTTATTTGTTTATAGATGTTTATGGCAGAACACCCAAATATAGATTACTGCAGCAGTATATAGGATGAATATTCTAGTTGTAAAAAAGTTGTAAAATAAACTATAGATATCCAAACCATATAATAGATTTGACAGTGGACGGATTTTCAGGCTGTGTACAAATACCGGTCTGTTTATGCTATAATTTGGATATATATTCAAGGAAAGAGAGCAGAGATATGAGTAAGGTAATATTTTTTGGAGTACCTGCCCATGGACATATCAACCCGACCCTGGAGGTTGTCAAGGAGCTTGTAAGGAGAGGGGAAGAGGTCATATATTATGGGTCGGCAGAATTTAGAAGCAGGATTACAGGTACGGGGGCTGTTTATAAAGAATATCCATTTTCCAGTTGGGAGGATATAACAAAGTTTGATAATAATTTTCCACTGTTGTTCAGGCGGATTTCAGAAATTACAGACAAAATGCTCGATGAATTGATTAAGGACGTTCGTGAATACAGGCCGGAGTATATCATTCATGATTCTCTGGCTCTATGGGGGAAGATTATTGCTCATGTACTGGATAAACCCGCGGTCTGTTCTACAACGACCTTTGCTTTTAATCGGGAGTTTGTTAGTGTATTTGATGAATTTACGGTGTCCATAAAAGATTTTATATTCATGCATGCAGGGCATCTGATTGCGGGAAAGCGGATTCAGAACAAGCTGGCGAAAAAGTATGGGATGAAGATGCAGTCCTATGTAAATACCTTTATCAGTACCTTTATGAACATGGAAGCTTTAAACATAGTGTATACAACCAGGGAACTGCAGCCCAGGAGTGAAGCCTTTGACGGTTCCTATATATTTGTCGGGCCGTCCATAGGGCAAAGGGATGAGGCTGCATTAACTGTTCCGGAAGATAAAAAAGTAATATATGTCTCCCTGGGGACCATCAACAATGAAGAAGAGGGCTTTTACAACCTGTGTGTTGAAGCTTTCAGAGATATTGATGCTGCAGTAATAATGAGTATTGGAAGCAGAGTGAATAAGGATGCCTTAAATAGTATTCCTGAAAATTTTATGATCAGAAACACGGTTCCGCAGCTGGAGGTTCTATCAAAGGCGGATGTATTTGTAACCCACGGAGGGATGAACAGTACCAGTGAAGGTATATACTTTGGAGTACCCTTGATTGTAATCCCGAAACAGGGCGAGCAGGAGATAGTGGCCAAAAGAGTTGAGGAATGCGGTTTGGGTATATATTTGAGAAGTGTTACTGTAGAAACCCTGCGTAACAGTATAAAGGAAGTTCTAAATAATGGAGCATATAAAGACAAGGTAATCAATATGTCCGATAATATGAAGAGTGCAGGCGGTTATACAAGAGCGGTAGATGAAATCATGAATTACAAGGGTAGAAGAACACTATAGTCTTTTTACTTTTTCGCATATGTTAGTAGTATTATATAATTCCGGTATATCGAATATATTTTAGTAGATATTATCTTAAAAGTAAATTGGAGAAGGGAATCAGGGGTGAGAGGTTATGGATATAACAATCAGAAATTCAAGACAGGAGGACTTTCAAGATATAACAGTGCTGTTCAGACAGCTTTGGCCCGGTAAGGAATTGAATACAGACGACTTATCCGTGGTATATAACCGAGGGTTATCATCGGTTACGGACAAATATCTTTCTGTAGAAGCAGAGGGCAGGGTTATCGGCTTTTGTGCCATGTCTGTGGTCAACAACTTCTGGCAGGCAGGCCACATAGCATATGTTTACGCAATGATTGTGGATGAACCTCTTAGAGGCCGGGGAATCGGCAGGAATATTCTTGAAAAAGCTTTTGAGATTGCAAAGGCTGAGGGCTGCAGAAAGATGGAACTGGATTCTGCCTTCCATCGGGTTAAAGCCCACGAATTTTATGA
>JAUZPH010000153.1 GCA_030706065.1 Bacillota bacterium
AGGATTCTCTCCGAATACCTTTCTTATACCGGCAGTCATGGCAAGTCTCAAATCTGTATCCATGTTGATCTTGCATACAGCCATTGCAGAAGCCTTTCTTAACATTTCAACAGGGACTCCCTTTGCACCGGCAATATTTCCACCGTACTTGTTGCAGGTTGCAACAGCTTCAGCATCTACAGCGGAGGCTCCGTGAAGAACTATCGGGAAACCCGGAAGCTTCTTTTGAATTTCTTCAAGGATGTCAAATCTCAGCTTGGCTTCTCCAGCGAACTTGAAAGCACCGTGGCTTGTTCCTATAGCGATTGCAAGAGAATCTACACCGGTTCTGTTTACAAAATCTACAGCCTGATCCGGGTCAGTGTATACGTGGTGTTCACTCTGAACATCATCTTCAACACCTGCTAAAACTCCAAGCTCGGCTTCAACGGATACTCCTCTTGCATGAGCGTATTCAACAATTTCCTTTGTCATTCTGACATTTTCTTCATATTCAAAATGGGATCCATCGAACATTACTGAGGTAAATCCTGATTCTACAGCAAGCTTGACAGCGGCGAAATCCGGGCCGTGATCCAGATGCAGAGCTACGTCCAGTCCGGTTTCTGCCACAGCGGCATCCACCATAGCCTTAAGGTATCTTGGGCCGGCATATTTTAAAGCTCCAGTTGAGCATTGAAGGATTACAGCTGAATTTTTTTTCTTTGCTCCGTTTACTACTCCCTGAAGTATCTCCATATCGTTGATATTGAATGCGCCGATGGCATATCCGCCTTCATAGGCCTTCTTGAACATTTCCTTGGTATTAACTAATGCCATAATATATTCCACCTTTCATAAAAAAAATACATCACTTGGGACATATAGTGACCCAGTGGGACTGTTATGTCTAACTTAATTATAAAACAAACTGCAGTAATTTTCTATATTTATTATGGATTTTTTCAGCTTTTTTTACTCTATCTTTAATAGGGCAGGGTAAATAATTAAATAGAAGGGTACAAAAAAATATAGTAGTATGTTAAAATTTACTAGAATAAAGAAAATTCTATAGAGAATATGTCACCCGGTGAGGTTTGAGAGGTGGAGTTTCTTATAGAATGACATGTAAGTTGGGGGATGAGGATGATGAATTCAAAAGAAATAAGTTCACTTGTACAGAGGATTAAACAGAATATCGGCAGAGTTATTGTAGGAAGGAACGATATAATTGATGTAATCCTTACCAGTGTAATTTGCGGAGGACATGTCCTTATAGAGGATGTGCCCGGAACAGGTAAAACCATGCTGGCAAGAGCTTTGGCCAAGTCTATTGGCGGAGATTTTAAAAGGGTTCAGTTCACTCCGGACCTGCTTCCGTCGGATTTGACCGGAATCAACTATTATAATCAGAAGCTCAGTGAATTTACTTTCCGCCAAGGGCCTGTTTTCACGAATATTCTTCTTGGAGATGAGATAAACAGGGCAACTCCAAGAACGCAGTCCGCCATGCTGGAAGCAATGGAGGAGAGGCAGGTAAGCATAGAGGGCAGTACATATGTGTTGGACAAACCATTTCTTGTACTGGCCACTCAGAATCCTGTTGAAAATCAAGGAACCTTTCCTCTGCCGGAGGCACAGCTGGACAGATTTTTTGTCAAGGTTAACATGGGATATCCTACTTTGGAGGAAGGAAAGACCATACTAAAAAGGTTCATAAAGGATAATCCCATTGAGGAAATTGGGGAAGTGTGTACAAAACAGGAAATAGTAGAGGCCGGGAGAAGCTGCAGCAGTATTTTTGCAAGTGATGAGATTATTGAGTATATATTGAACATAGTGAATAAAACTCTTGTACACTCGTCAGTAGTTCTAGGCGTAAGCCCCAGAGGGTCCATAGCACTGCTTAAGGCTTGTCAATGTTATGCGGCTGTAAAGGGCAGGGAGTATGTTACTCCCGAGGATGTTAAATTCATGGTACCGTATGTGCTGGCACACAGGATGATAATCAAGGATAGTCTGAGGCTTAAATCCGTATCTCCACAGTCCGTATTAAATGAAATATTAAATACTGTGGATGTGCCCATTGAAAAGTGGGATTAGTCTTTAGGATAGGGGAGTACTATGAGAATTATTTTGATATTCTCTGTGGTTATGTTCTTTTACTTTCTGCAGAGAAAAATATATATAAACCGGTGTTTTAAAAAGGTCAATGCAGATGTAAAGTTTGAGAGTACCGAGGTGTTTCAGGGAGAGTACTTGAATTTGAGATTGACTCTCACAAACAAAAAAATTATGCCGTTATGGTGGCTTGGAGTAAAGTATGTCCTTTCAAGGAATATAGTATTCAGTGAAGATGAGGAAGATGGAATAGGTAATGATAACTACCGGAGGGATGTATTTTTCATGATGCCCTATGAAAGAATCACCAAGGATTATACTGTCAAGGCATCTAAAAGAGGATATTATTTAATAAACGGGATTGAACTTAACTCCGGAGACCTCTTTGGTGACAGGAGGCTGCTGAAAAAACTGAAGAACAATACAGAGCTTTTTGTATATCCCCGGTTAATAAGTACTGATGATTTGAATATAGTATTTCAAAGGATAAATGGAGAACTGATTACAAGGAGAAACCTTCTGGAGGATCCTTTTCAACTGAGAGGAATAAGAGAGTATACCCCTTTTGACAGCATGAAAGCCATAAACTGGAAGGCTACTGCCAGAAGTTCCGATTTAAAGGTCAACCAGTTTGAAAGTACCTGCAGCGGCGGGGTGACATTAATTTTAAATGTGGAAAAATTCAATAGTTTTGATTCTGAGGATCTTGTGGAAGAAGCTGTAAGTATTGCCGCATCCCTTGCAACAAGATATATAAATCAAGGTATATCGGTGGAAGTCATTTCAAATGGCTGCGACTGTATTGAGGGACTTCCGGTAAGGGTACGGGAAGCAAGTACCTTCAATAAAAATATAGAAATTTATGAAGCTTTAGCCCAATTGGATATCAGCAGAATGGAGCGACATTTGTCAGATCTCATAAATGAGGAAGTGTCTGCAGGAAGGAAAGAGAAAATCATAGTGGTTATCTCCCACTTCTACGGTAAAGAAGCGGTAGAATGTTACAAGACCAAAGTTATGGAGGGCTTCAATATGAAATGGATAGTTCCCATAAAAGATAACAGGGACGTGCCGCCGGCGGACATAGAGGAACTATATTGCTGGGAGGTGCAGCCGCAATGAAGGAGGATTATAAGGAGGATTACGAGGTTTTAATAACTCCTGAAAGTTGGAAATATAGAAACAATAATAAATCACTTCCAATTGAATTGCTGCATGAGTGGATACTCTTCTCTCTTGCTTATGCCGCAGCAGCTTTGATCATTTGTGGAATTCAAGGGCAGGGAGCATTGTATCAAGGCTTGCTTATGTTTCTGCCAATAGCTTTAACGGTATGTTTGAACAGAAGGATAACTTCTGCCAGTGTATACTTTGCTGTTAATCTGGCTGTAATTGCAGCTTGTGCTTTTCTGTTTCCGTATACTTCTGTAAAGATTATATATGTGTTGATTCATGGACGTGTAGCGGTCAGCCACTTTTTAGCAAAAAAGAATAACACTACAGTTTTTTTTGGAATGGGAATGATGCTTGTCAGTGCAGGTGTATCGGTAGTTTCCTTTATAGCGGCTTCAAAAATGGATTCAATTTTTTTGAAGAACTTTGTTACCCTTGCAGCTGTAAACAGTGCCGTTTGCATGCTCATATATTATCATATAACGCGAAGAGATATTCTGCTGACCTGGGAGCAAAGTTTTGCATCAATACTGGCAAAACGAATGAAAAAGGTTTCTGTCTATGTAATATCTGTGATGTCGGCCTTGATAATATTCTTTAACCTGGCACTATGGAAGCTTGGGATTTTTTCTGCGTTGGATTCGCTGATAAAAATTCCGCAAGCTAATTTGCAAGGGGGGGAAGTAACTAATACTATCCCGGCTGCAACCCAGGAATCGGGAATGCTGCCGATAATTGCTCCGGAAGGTACCAGCCGGTTTGGAAATATGCTTTCTAACATACTGGAGGCAATGGTAATAATCATAGTGGTTCCTGTCCTCGTATATCTGCTGACAGGCCTTATAATAAAAGTGAAGAATACTTTCCGGCTTCGTTTTGGCAGAATTCAGCAAAGTAATGAAAAGAGAGAGTTTATATTCGATGAGGCCGCCGGCCTGGACTTAAAGCAGCGGCTGCGTAAAGTGAGAAAAGTACTGGAGGATAGGCTGGATTTTTCAAACAGGAAAAGAATTAGAGGCCTTTACCGTAAATTTATAAAGAAGTACAGAGGGAAGGGTGTAGAACCCGCTAAATACGAAACTGCGGGGGAGCTGCAGCACAAGATTGAAAAGGTCAGCAGTAAGGATTATGAGGAATTGACACAGATATACCATAAGGCCCGGTATGGGAATCAGGAGTGCTCGGATGAAGAACTTGACAGAATGAAGGGCTATCTATAAATCATGAGGATGTGAAAGGCTTCGGATAAATCTTCCACATCCTCGTATTATAGGGTTTTTAAACTTGGATATTAACAAGCTTCGTTCTAAAAACCCTTTACTAAAAGATATTCTGTATGTTGACTTTCTGGAGGGATTGAATGTTTTTAACATAGAATTTCACAGAATGGGCAGATGCAAGGGCTTCATCCTTGCTTTTTGTTTTTACGTATTGTGTAAGCTTTAATATCTCATTATTTAGAGCATCTATTTCCATGTGATTTACAAATACAGGCATTATCTGGGCCTTTTCTTCCCAATCGTAATACAGCTTGTTGGAAAGGTCATAGGCTTCCTTCCACTTTTCATCATTCAGCAGCGTTTCCAGCCTGGCACTGTCATTCTCAATTTTCTCACAGCTTTTGTTTAAGTAGTTCAAGGAGTAGAACATACCTCCTAACATGACAATAAAAATACCGATAGATATCCAGGCGTTTTTCATAGGTCCACCTCCATGCTTCTTCTGTCGACGGTTTTATAATCTTGAATAAAAAGGTCTCCTTCCGGTTTCATAACTGCAAGAAATACCTCTTTTTCGGATTGTATTTTCTTTTTGGCAAGCTCGCCTTGAATCCATTTTTCATCCTTGTTCAATATTTTTAGATTTTCCATTATTATAGTACCTTCCATTATCAATGTCAGAGGGGCTAATTTCACCTTTGATTGAACTTTGACATCCTTCTTTGTGGCTGGTTCGGCATCACCTTTAAGGATAACGGATATCTGACCGTTTGTTTCCAGGATTCCATATTCGATATCCTCAATGTTGAAATGGCCGTTTATTCTAAGTTCCTCCATTAAGTCATTAACCGTAAACACCTGATTTTTGAGTTCGGATATTACTATTTCCCCTTTACTTATCACTATACAGGGCTTGCCGTCTATCAGTGACCTGGCCTTGGTGCTTTTTAATTCCACCAGAGATATAATAATCTGTATTACCAGCAGTGTTATTATCGGGATGATACCGTGGGCAAGAGGAATACGAGTATCCTGCATGGGCAGGGAGGCCAGTTCGGAAATCATGATTGCTACAACCAGTTCATAGGGCTGCAGCTGCCCTATCTGTCTTTTCCCCATTATCCTTAAGGATACTATAACTACTATAAATAGAATAATCGTACGAAGCAGTACTATAAACATAATATCACGCCTTTTCATAGCTTTTCACGGTATATTTTTTCTTAAAAATTAAAAATTATGAGTAATATGGATGCGGAAATTTAGTCCTTTAGTATTCGCCTGAGAAAATATCGAATCTTTACCGATTTTTTGAAGGCGATAGATTAAGAAATAAATTTCCGCATCTAAACAGATATCCATTACTTAAACTTAATTTAAACATGTCACAAAATCCGGAATCTTCAACCGGTTTTGTAGGGTGTAAAATTTCAACATATAAATTTTTCTATAGGTAGAAATTTTACACCCCTGTTTAAATTGTAGTTGAAGTTGGTATCTACGAAAATTTCCGCATCAATGTATGTCACCGGGGTATATTTAAAGTATAATGGAAATATGCAGTTTCCTGTATATAACATAAGGAAGGCGGTAGGAGTAATTGGATAAATTAAAATTGGTTTTACAAGATGGAAGACAGATTGAAGCATCAAAGGGCACCTGTATTATGGATGTGATAGAACGGTATTCCCTGAGGACGGAAATTCCGCTAATGTTATCTAAAATTAACAATAAATATATTGAACTAACAAGTGAACTTACGGAAGGAGGAAGCTTTGAAGTCATCGACATAAGGGACAGGATAGGAATGAAGGCGTATATCAGGACCCTTCAATTTATCATGATTAAAGCGGTGAGAGACCTGTATCCTGAAGCAAAGGTGACTATAGAGCATTCCTTAAGCAAGGGCATTTTTGGGGAGATATACAAGGAACCGGCTCTTGATGGTGAGGATATCATTAAAATTAAAAAAAGGATGCAGGAAATTATAGACAGTAATATAACTATAAATAAAATATATGTTTCAAAGGAAGAAGCCATAAGCATCTTTGAAGGCTACGGGATGTCAGACAAGGTAAGGCTTCTCAAACATGTTGACATGCAGAGGCTGAAGCTTTATGAACTGGACGGGAGGTATGACTATTTATATGGCTTCATGGCAAGTTCCACCGGTGAGGCAAAGGTCTTTGATCTGATGTATTACGAACCTGGATTCTTATTAAGATTTCCTGCAGAGGAATACCCAATGGATGTCCCCCCATTCGTTGAACGGAAAAAATTGTCCAAAATTTTTTATGAAACGGAACAGTGGGGAAATATTTTGGGCGTCGGAGATGTGGGGTCATTAAACGACAAGGTAGAGAACGGGGATATAATAAATATTATCCGTGTGGCTGAGGCTCTTCATGAAAAAAAGATAGCCAATATTGCAGATATGATCAATGAACGAAAAGAAGTGAAAGTGGTGCTGATAGCGGGCCCATCCTCTTCGGGGAAAACTACTTTTTCAAAGAGGCTCGGGATACAGCTGAGGGTCAATGGACGAATACCAATTCCTATATCTTTGGATGACTACTTTGTTGACAGGGAATATACTCCCATAGACGAAGAGGGAAAGCCGGATTTCGAATCATTATATGCCCTGGACCTTGAGCTTTTCAATAGGCATCTTAATGAACTGCTGGAAGGCAGGGAGGTAGAGATACCGAGCTTCAACTTTAAAACCGGTTCCAGAGAGTGGAATGGTGAAAAATTATCCATTCCGCGAAACGGACTGATAGTCATAGAGGGTATTCATGGTTTAAATGACCTGCTGACCTCCACTATTCCTCAGGAAAACAAATTTAAAATCTATATAAGTGCCCTTACTCAGCTTAATCTCGATGACCATAACAGGATTGCAACTACTGATGTCAGGATAATCAGAAGAATAGTGAGAGATTACCTCTCCAGAGGCTACGGCGGTGAACAGACACTGATGATGTGGCCTTCCATCAGAAGAGGAGAGGAACGGAATATTTTTACCTTTCAGGAGGAGTGCGATGTCATGTTTAATTCCACTCTTGTCTACGAATTATGTGTGCTGAAGAGGTTTGCACTGGAGGAGCTCGCAAAGATTAAGGACGACAGCCCGGTGTCCTACGATGCAGGTAAGCTCAGAAGCTTCCTTAACTTCTTTAAGGAAGTCGATACTGCTTTGGTACCGGAAAATTCAATATTAAGGGAATTCATTGGAGGCAGTTGCTTCTATAAATATTAAAAGATTACCGCCTAAGGCTATTCGATGCAGAAGGCGGTTTATTATTTTTTGAAGAGAAAATACTATACCTAACAGATATTTTTATTTTATGTGTAACTTATAGATGCGGAAATTTAAACCTTTAGTATTCGCCTGAGAAAATATCGAATCTTCACCGACTTTTCTGAGGTGATAAATTCAGTTATAGAGTTAACCATCCATATCCAGATAATCTTCAATTAATTCAATTAATTTCTTTGACCCCTTTAATACATCATAAATTCTCTTGTCATGAAGCAAATTTACGGATGAATCTGTTGCACTTATTCTGTAGGTATCAGAGCTTAGGCTTGGTATCTCAATAAAAACAGCCCAGATATATTCTTTC
>JAUZPH010000154.1 GCA_030706065.1 Bacillota bacterium
AAAGCTCACCTGTGTCCATATATTTTCTACAGGCATTTTTTAGTGTGTAGCTTATCTTAAAGCTGCGGGTAGTATTCGCTGAGGGGGTATAAATCCAGATCATACACGAGTTATCCGGATTATTCTCCAAGGTAAACACACCGCTGTCCCCCTTCTCAGCAAGGGAAGCCTTTTTATAGTTTTTACCCTCTTGAGAAACACTGATGTTTTCTATACCAGAAGCCTCGGGAAGCAGAATCTGTTTTGTAACTCCATTGTAGTTTCCGTTAAAGACAAACTTTATATCTTCCTCTACCAGCATGTCCCCGCTGCTCTGGATTTGTGCATTTACATCATACTGTTTTATCACCAGTGCCCTGTCCACTGCCTTTATACCTTCTGAAGGATAAAGCAGCCAAAGGAAAACAATCATGATACTCACAACCAAGGATTTATGATTAGACCGCATCAACACACCTCTTACCATAATATACCATAACTATACTATGATAGAATCTATATAAATAGCATCTAATAGGCTCTCTAAATTTTTAATTTCAGTATATAAAACATGAAGAAAATCATTGTCAAGCTATACTGCATAAAAAGACACACCGTCCGTTTCATAACACTTTACTTTACCATCGAAACGTTCTTCAGGCCTTCCTGAAACCTGGTTCTCCATTACCTTTCCAGCTGCCGTATACAGAGTATTAATCGTATCTGCTTCCACGGAAAGCTCATTATGGGAGGCATATACAGTATCGAACTCCTTCAATCTACCCTGAAGCTTTTTCATGCTTGCACGGTAGGCTTCAAAATTACGGCCGTTTCCAAACATAAATATGCTTCCACACTGTATACTGTCTCCGCCTATCAGAAAGCGTTTCTCCCTTTCAAGCAGTACAATGCTTCCCGGTGTATGACCCGGTATGAGTATGACCTCAAACCTGTAGCTGCCAAAATCGATGATATCGCCTTCCCAAACCGGCTCCATTGATACGGCCTTTTCATTCCTGCTCTTGTAATAATCAAATTCGCTGGGGTGCATAAGACGTTTCTCAAACTGCCCCGCATTTGCTGTATGGTCACCATCTGCATGTGTAAAAATCACAGTCACCGGAAGCTTCGTAATCCCTTCAACATATTTTTTCAGATCACCGCTTCCTACACCCGTATCAACAAGCAGAGCTTCCTTATGGCCTTCAATCAAAAAGCAGCGGACAAAGCCTTCTTCTATACTATAAAAACCCTCCATAATTTTAGTTGTTGTGTAATTCTGCATGTGTATCCTCCTCCATATTTATCACTATTTCATAAATCATACTTTTAATCAAAGAGTTTTTCAATCAATAATTTGTTCCCATCCTTATAAGATGGCCGTACCGGATCAACTGGTACAGCCATCTTTTAACACACTTATTTAACTCAGTTCCAAAGCTTGTAACTTTATCCTTTAATATTGCCGTATATCTATCTGCCTGTAGAATCATTATCGTCAGCCTTACGTTTGTGCTGAGCCTTAAGTATAAATAGTACAAGCGGTACAAGATAAATTGCAAGGAACACTATGGTCAGTAAAAGCATTGAATCGGACTGCGGAGCCAGGCCGATGAAAATAAGCATAGGCGCTCCAAGGGCTATAGCAACGCTGCTTCCTGTCAGCAGATTAGTGGCAGCAGGTGTCTTGAAGGAAGGATCAATCTCTCTTAAAAGCATCATTCCTGAGCTAATATTACCGGTAAGCATTCCATACATTGAAAGCATTCCTTCGTAGTAATAATCCGGATAAATCTTCCTGCAGAGCCACTGAAGATACCAGAGGGTTATTACCGCTCCTGCAATGGCCATAAGCCAGAAAGGAAGCCACAAGCCTGACAGGTCCTCTATATTGATGGTTGCAATTCCTGCGATAACCATAATGTCAAAGGCAAAGCCGGCAATTCTGCCTAAAAGATAATTGTTTACATGCTGATGGGTCATGAGCCCAGCCTTTGTCAGGCATTTAAATATCTTGTGACAGACCTGGGCCAGCAGCGAACCGATTATGAAGTTGAAGCCCCATAGAAGCGGAGAAAGGGTCTTTGCAAGGCCCGGCGCCCCCGACTTCAGTAAATCAACTATTCCAAGTGTAACAAGATAGGTAAAAAGGTATATTACGAATATCAGAGCAAACTGTATTGAAAGCCTGTCCACGGATTCCGATACCGGAGGCTCATCCTTGCTTTCAAATTCTTCAACTATGACGGTATCATGATTCGTGCCTGTACTGCCTCCGTGGATTACCCCCCGTTTTTTCATTATATTAAGATAAGCAATTCCCACGACACATGCTACAAGATACCCCATAGCCGCTATGGAAAGGCCAAAGGATTGTCCACCTTTAAAACCCAGAGCCTGATAGGTTGAGCCCACATTATTTGCCTGCCCGCTTCCCTGTCCATAGCCCATGGGCAGAAGTATACCAGCGGCTTTAAAGAAATCGGGCATAACTGTATAGGCAAGCCCAGCAGAAATAACTAGTCCAATGAGTCCCTGAACCAGATATGTACTAATTATAAGGGCACCGCTCTTTGCCGCAATAAAATCACCCTTAGCTGGTTTATCGGAATCTCTGGGTATCTGAAGGGATAACGCTATAAATCCAATGGCAATAGCATGGTACAGCAGCATTTCCATAAGGTCTGTGTCAACCTGCACTAACCCCATTACCCTCAGCAGGAGAAGAATAAATCCGGCAAGCACAGAAGTTGGCATAAGGCTTTTACGCACAAAGGGCACCTTGATTCTTAGAACATTGGCAATAAGAATCATAACCGCCAAAATGCCAAATTGCAGTACTGCACTCCATAATATTATGTTTGAAGAAGAAAAATCCATTTTGCAACCTCCTATAAGTTAGTTCTAAACCTTTTCATATCCAAATCGAAAAATATATTTTCAGGATAGGCATAAATATAATTCCGACAATCTTATATATAATTTATGGCAGTTAGGGTTTATCGTTAGTACCACCTCCCTTGGTATACGATGTCTGATTATGTCAATTAAGGTAAATATAATTGCTATTATGATTATATCATGCCAATGTTTTTTTAAATACTAGAAAATGCAGCAAAAATAATATATGAACTAAAGATGTGTGAGTTTAAACCTTAACAAATTCACCGGAGAAAATATCGAATCTTCACCGATTTTTCGGAGGTGATAAGTTAAATTATAAACTCAAACATCTATATATAGATCCCATTAAAAGTCTAACATTGTGCCGAGCAAAATATCCAATCTTCACGGATTTTTACGAAAGCAGAATGTAATAGACTTTTGGGGTTCTATATAAAAACAAAAGCCGCTGCTCAGCCAACCATCCGGTTACCAGCGCAACAGCTTCTTTGTTTAATATTGTATTATAAATCAGACTCTTTTTAGACTTGAACCGTCTCCTTGTTCTGGATTGAATTCAAAATCTCCATAAACTCATCACCCATTATGGTTTCCTTGAAAATGAGGTGTGAGGATATCTTGCCCAGGGCATCCATATTGGCACTCAGAAGGTCCTTTGCCTTTTCATAGGATTTATTAAGAATATTCATAACTTCCCTGTCAATTTCTGCAGAGGTTGCATCTGAGCAATTCTGTACCGGCCTTCCGTCAAGATATCTGTTTTGAATGGATTCAAGTCCCATCATTCCAAATTTCTCAGACATTCCATACATGGTTATCATCTGTCTTGCAAGCTGGGTAGCCCTTTCAATATCATTTGAAGCACCTGTGGTTATTTCATTAAACACAAGCTCCTCGGCAGCCCTTCCTGCAAGCAGAACAGTAATCTGTTCCAATAGCTCATCCTTGTTCATGAGATACCTTTCTTCTTCAGGCATCTGCATGGTATATCCCAAAGCACCCATGGTTCTTGGCACGATAGTAATCTTGTGAACAGGCTGAGTCTTTTTCTGTAGGGCAGAAGCTAGTGCATGTCCTACTTCATGGAAGGCAACAAGTCTCTTTTCATTCTCAGTCATGAGCCTGTCCTTTTTCTCCTTGCCTGCGATTATAGTTTCAACAGCCTCAAACAGGTCATCCTGACGTACCTTATCCCTTCCCATTCTTACTGCTCTTAAGGCCGCCTCGTTGACCATGTTGGCAAGGTCAGCCCCCACAGCACCGGCAGTAGCCAGGGCAATTTCCTTTAAGTTTACATTTTCATCCATTATTATTTCTTTCGAGTGTACCTTAAGGATATCTTCCCTGCCCTTAAGATCCGGCTTATCTACTATAACCCTTCTGTCGAAACGTCCCGGCCTCAAAAGTGCCTTGTCAAGAACCTCCGGCCTGTTGGTAGCAGCAAGGATTACAACTCCCTTGGAGGAATCAAAGCCGTCCATTTCTGCAAGAAGCTGATTTAATGTCTGTTCTCTTTCATCATTTCCGCTTATATTGCCTTCCCTGCTCTTACCAATGGCATCAATCTCATCGATAAAGATAATACATGGTGCCTGTTTCTCCGCCTGTGCAAAAAGGTCTCTCACTCTTGAGGCACCGACTCCTACAAACATTTCCACAAAGCCTGAACCTGAAAGGGAGAAGAATGGAACCTTGGCCTCTCCTGCAACAGCCTTGGCAAGCAGTGTTTTACCGGTACCGGGAGGACCAACCAGCAGTGCCCCCTTAGGTAGCTTGGCCCCTATCTTTGTATATCTTTCCGGGCTGTGTAGAAAATCGACAATCTCCTTGAGAGATTCCTTAGCCTCTTCCTGCCCTGCAACATCCTTAAAGAGTACACCGGTTGTCTTTTCAACATATACCTTGGCATTGCTTTTTCCGAAAGACATGGCTCCGCCACCCATTTTTTTCCCCAGCGATTTTAAAAGCAGGCCGCCAAACAGGTAGAATAAGACAAAAGGCAATATCCACGAAACTACAAAACCGATGATAGGCGACTGTGTACTGCTGACCGGTGTGGCGAATTTTACTCCAGCATTATACAGTTTGTCTACAAGTTGAGGATCGTTCAAATAACCGGTATAGTACAGCTTTTTGTCTGTTGGTGAAGTACCATCCTCGCTTTTTGGTGTTATAACAAGCCTGTCACTGTTAATTTCTACTGAGTCTATCTTCTTGTTATTGAGCATTGTGAGAAACTCACTATAGTCAATCTTCTGATAGTTTGTTTGGGAGACAAAATACGTAATTATATTAATTACAAAAGTAATAATAAGCACTGACGCGATAAATTTAGGTAAACCCTTTTTATTTGGAAACATAGTCTTCCCTCCATTAAACATTACTAATTCAAAATTTGTAAAAGCAAGTGAGCTGGATTCATTAATAAACCTGACATTTATACATATGGCCAAACCGATATATTATTAAATATCAGACTATAGTAACAATTAATATAGTAAATGTCAATGGTACATTTTCTGAAACTTAAAATTGCGAGGAGGCACCTGGCATTTTAAGCGGCTTGTTTTCTTCCATTATTTAGTACCTGGTGTTATAATTATCATATATCAATCACGATTCAATGGATTTCGTATTGGTAGATATTAAGGAGGGTGACATAATGCTGGTAAATAATGTTGAATATAAGCTACGGCTGGCTGAATATGGGGATGAGGAGAATATTTTAAAGTTATACAGAAGTATCCTTGGGACAACAGGATGCACATGGAGTGAAGAGTACCCTTCGATGACGGAAATAATATCGGATATAAAAATGAAGTCTCTGTATTATCTCACTGACCATCAGGGAAAACTCATAGCTGTAGCTACCGCAGGATCACTGGATGAATTGGATGACCTCATCTGGGATTCAAGAATGACAAAGCCCTGCGAACTTGCCAGAATAGGGGTACTCCCTTCTTTGCATAACAAGGGAATTGCCTCAAAATTATTAGGTGCAGTAATTGAGGATTGCAAGAGCCGGGGCTATAACGGCATGAGGTTCCTGGTGAGTAAAACAAATAATAATGCCCTGAGGCTGTATGGTAAGTTCGGTTTTCGGAATGTTGGAGAGGTTTTCCGGTATGGGCATGATTTCTATTGTTATTATAAAATGATAAGCTGACCGGAGGAAGAGACAGGCTTCTGTCAGTTTCTCCGGTATTTGATTTAGCTCCGAACTTTTATAGCTTCGGCAGCAGTTCCGGTTATTATTGTAATAAAAATAAATATCAGAGTCAATTCGGCCTGTACCTGGCCGCCTTGGTATGGGGTATAGGAATCAATAGCCCGTCCAAATGCGCCTACACCCAAAGTCACCACATATCCTGCCAAAAAAGACAACCCCATTCTTTTAAAGCCTGCGAATAATGAGAATGAGATTATTCCTCCAACAATCAGTGCAACCTTTATCTGATAAGCACCAAGGTAAAATCCATTGCCATTTATAACAGCATCATATCCACAGTAAGTTAAGAGCACGATAAGAACAGGCATAAGTTTTAATAGTATCTTTACAGGATATGACCAGATTCGTTTCTCTTCATATGTACTTTTATTCATAATACTCATCCCCCTATTTTTTAATTTATCTGTATTAACTTTATGTCTTTGTATTCATCTAGGTCGCTTATGGTTTTAATACCAGGAAGTACTATCATTTAATGTTAACAGTTTGTGATAATATGACATAATTATACCATAATTTACTTATTATTCAATGTATTTTCTTGTTAACAATATCATTATTGTAATATTTCGTATTACTTGAAATACATGGTAGAATGTTTTTTAAGAAATCTTCTTATCTACCTGTATTCTAAAGGTTTCTAAATAATTTCATTACTTTTATACTGTTTTTCACATCTGCTTCATCCGGATTTGTAATCTCCGCACGGTTTGATAATCCGCATATTCTCCGCTTTTCCTCTCCCAAGGTAATACGCCTGTTATTAGGACATGCGCACAGCCTCTCAGGGAACTTGCTGCTCAGCCAATGGAAAAGTACCGGCTCACTTTCTTCCAGAACCCTGCACAACTCCGATATGTTCTGGGCACTGTTAAAATATATGCATAACATCAGATTTCCCTGGTCAGCATAAAATCCAAATACGCTTTTACCTTTGCCGGAATATTCCACCTTCCACCGGGAACCGGAAGTAATATTTCTGAGGGGCTTCACCTTCACCTTTAACTTCAAATCCAACAGTATTTCCTGAATCTCACTGATAATCTCCCCATGGTTTTTATCCAAGGTCTTTATGATATCCTCTATTTCCGGGCAGCTGCGGTAGTATCCCCTGTAATCCAGCCTGAGATAATTCATATATTTATACTTGCTTTCGGGGACAGCACACAGAACCCATAATCCGATAAACATCCTGGGATAGTATCTACTGGTTATGAAACAGAAATCATCTGCTTGTCTAATTTCAATGCCAAAATCCTTAAGAACTTCATATCTATATGGATTTTCCTTACGGAGATGAGTTACTTCAAGTGAAGCATATACCTCATCCAGCTTCAATTTGGAAATAACTAATGCGTAGTCGCTCTCCCTTATCTCCTCAGCCTTTAAACCCAGTTCATAAAAGAATCTGGCATAAAACTGTATGGCCTGCTGAAAGGTATTCCTTAGATTGCATTCCCTGCCGTCGGTGTAATGAGCTTTTTCTATACCCTTTTTCAACCTGGCAGTTTTCATATACTCATCATAGGGAGCCGTCGGAACTTGAAACTTCTCCGGGTCTTCATACATTTTCAAATATAAATTCTTAATAAACTCGTAAAATTGTTCTTCGCCGAAAAAAATATCATCCTGAGAAAACGGTATTTCCTGGGAAATTTTTACACTTTTAAATGGTGCCAGCATCCCTATGCAGTGCCTTATCGATTTATGAGCTGAACTGCAGTGCCTTCTGTCTTCTATCATATTTACAGTACTCATTTTAAATCATCTCCTTGTTACCGATTGAGGATACGGCTTTTGTATACTTGAATATATTTTACTATCTGTGAACTATAGGAGGCCTGCAGACAGGTAGCTTGAAGTAGATATATTCAAATTCTATCTAGCAATGTATTCCATGTCAGCTCAAGAACCGCCGTCATATTCTGCGGCTCCTCAGAGACATATGTTACTACCGCGTTCCTATCCGGAAGGATTACTACATAGTTTCCAAGCAGG
>JAUZPH010000155.1 GCA_030706065.1 Bacillota bacterium
CCTTGTTAAAAAGATAATATTTATAGTTATCCCTGTTTATCAGGTCAAGAGATCTATATGGAGTATGAAGCATAACACTTTTCAGCTTTCCCAGCTTTTCAGTGCCAAATTGGACAATGTGAAAATCAGTTCTTGTTTCAGTGAAAAGTGTATCCATATTCTCGGTATCTCCTCATCTTATTGTAACCTATAGTTTATGCATATTTAATTAATTGATACCTGGGCAGGACGGCATTTACTGAAAGTAAGAAAGTAGAAATATAGGATTTTTGCAGGAAATATGAGTGCAATATAGATTATAAACTTGAAAGAATAATTTTCGGATGATAAAATATATTCATAAGGTTTTTAAAATTTGCACACTAAATGATAATATAGATGTGTGTTTTAATAATTTGATAATAAAACCGATATTAAGCTCGTATAGTCTTTATATCGGTTTTTTAACATCTTTAGCAGAGAAGTTAACGGGTGAAGAAGTGAAAACGAATGTGGAGGATGAATGATGCTTCAAATAATAATATCATCAATTTTTTATGTAACATTTATCCTATATGTATTCCTGGGGGTATACAGCATTGCACTCAATAGGAAAGCTGCTTTAAACCGTATATTCTTACTTGTTTGTATCAGCTTTTCTGTATGGGCATTTACTTTTGCAATGGGAAATGTATCTAAAACCTTTGAGGAAGCGGTATTATGGCGCCGTATTTCTTCACTTGGCTGGGGAGTCAGTTACAGCATAGTACTACATTTTGCACTTGTTTTAACAGAGCGGAAAAATATTTTGAGAAGTAGAGGAGTTTATGCAGCAATATATATACCTGCTGCCTATAATGTGTACTATTATGCTGTAAGTGGCAGTACCCAGTACCGATTGGAACGCACCATTGCTGGGTGGGCAAGCCTTCCGCTGAAGGGCTTTGGGGACATGTTCTTCAATGTATACTATTCTCTTTTCTCCTTGTTGACTCTTATGTTGATTCTCAGGTGGTATTTTACTACAAAGGACGAGATGAAAAGAAAACATGCCATCTATATATTTACATCACTTGCTGTATCCTTGTTATTAGGTACGATAACAGATATATTAGCCAACAGGTATTTAAGCTTCAAGATTCCCTCTTTGGCACCCATTATAATTCTGATACCCATTGTAACGATTTTTTACACTATACATAAATACGGCTTGATGGTTCCGGTTGAAAAGCAGAAGACTTTTCAGGAGGGCACTATTTTAAGCACAGACAACCGTACTTTTTTATTCAGATATATTTCATTGGTAATTGTTATCGGATGCGTAATAAATGTAATCTTATCTTTTGCACATACTAAAGGACTGGTCCTTGGTGGTGTATTAAATGTAATTTTGCTCTTGTGCGGCGTTTTCATGTTTGCAATTTCTACAATTATTCAATCGCCTAAACTCCAGGATAATGTTCTGCAAATTTTGTTAACCGTGGCTATGATAGTTGTGATGTTTATTTATTATGATAAAGCTGTCAGCAATACAGTTTGGCCGGTACCGTTGTTTTTCATAATATTGACTATCATCTTCAATAACAAAAAAATGCTGGCCATTGTTGCTTCTGCCGGCCTGCTGATTGAACTGGTGACTTGGGCCAGAATTCCGGAATTAGAGATTAGGATAGCAGCAGGAGACTACTCTTTTAGAATTGCATTTTATATATTAGGTGTAACCTTAACCGCATATATTAGTAAGATCTATGTTTCAAGATTAAGAGAAAACGAAAAACAAACCCAATTTCAGGAGATGATTTCTTCAATTTCCACCAGCTTTGTCACTGTAGCCGGCGGCAATTTTCATGAAAAGGTCATGGAGATGCTGAAAAAGAGCGGGTGCTACACCTACGCAGACCGCAGTTATATAGGTATGTTCCATGAAGGCCAAAAGAGAATCAGCATTACCCATGAATGGCTTGGGGAGGGGATGCCTCAGGTTGCATCCAGTCCAAATGGGTTTGATTCCATAAACTTTACCTGGTGGAGCAGCCAATTACTCCAGAATAAAATTGTCTTTATCCCATCAATTGAGGCACTGCCATCAGAAGCTAAACCTGAAAGAGAGCTTATGAAAAGCAGAGGAGTAAACTCCCTTATTTTTATCCCAATAGCAAACAAAGACAAAGTTATTGGATTTATCGGGTTTGACAAAATTGCAGATCTGAAAGGATGGCGGATAGAAGACAATGAACTGCTAAGGGTACTGGCTAACATAATGGCGGATGCCATGACTAAAGTAGAAGTAGAAAAGGAAATGAACTATCTGGCTTATTATGATGCATTGACAGGGCTTCCTAACAGGACTCTTCTTAATAACCGGCTGGAGCAGGCAATTCAGCTGGCAGGAAGAATCGAGAAATACGTGGGAGTAATATTTTTGGATTTAGACGGGTTTAAAGGAGTTAACGATACTATTGGCCATGATTGTGGAGACAATTTGCTGAAACAGGTGGGCGAGAGACTGGCTAACTGCACCAGGAAGTATGATACTGTAGCAAGGTTTGGCGGAGATGAGTTTCTCATTATGATACCGCAGGCCTCCCGTGTGGAAGATATTGAAGCCGCTGCAAAAAAGGTTATGGAAGCCTTTCGCAGCCCGGTTGTGATAAATGAGCAGGAGTTTTTTATATCCACAAGTGCCGGTATTGCGGTATTTCCTCAGGATGGAGAAGATGGAAATACCCTTATAAAAAATGCAGACCTGGCAATGTATCATGCAAAAAATAATGGAAAGGGTCAGTATGTTTTCTGTTCAACAGGCATGAAGGATAATGTGTTAAAGAGAATGACCCTGACAAACAGCTTGTACAGAGCACTGGAAAGGAACGAACTTGTGCTTTACTATCAACCCCAGGTGAGTTTGAAAACTAAAGAGATTATAGGTTTGGAAGCCTTGATAAGATGGGATCATCCTGAGCTTGGGAGAATCCCTCCAAATGAATTTATACCTATTGCAGAACAAACCGGCCTTATAAATTCCATCGGAGAATGGGTAATAAGAACAGCCTGCAGGCAAAACAAAGCCTGGCAGGATATGGGGCTGAAGCCGTTAAAGATGGCGGTAAATATATCAGTAGAGCAGTTTAGAAGCGGAAGCCTGCTGAAAATTGTTAAGGAATCCTTGGAAGAAACAGGCCTGGAACCCGGGTATTTGGAACTTGAGATTACGGAAGGCATTGCCATGAAAGAGTCACAATATATTGTGGGAGCACTGCAGCAGCTGAAGGCTTTGGGGCTGGAAATCTCCATAGATGACTTTGGCATGGAATATTCCTCATTGAGCCGGCTGAAGGATTTACCCATAGGCCGATTAAAGATGGACATGCAGTTTATCAGTGGAATAGCAGTAAACAGTAGAGCGGAATCCATAGTTACTGTCATAATTGACCTGGCAAAAAGCCTGGGGCTTAAAGTTATTGCGGAAGGTGTGGAGAAGGAAGTACAGGTGAACTTTTTGGAACAGGAACAGTGCGATGAAGTCCAAGGCTATTATTACTATAAGCCTATGCCAGAGGAAGAGGTCCAATGTGTTTTAGAGACAAGGGGACGGTGTTTTTGTCCCGCTAAACTCCATTAAATCTGATAAGTAACATAAATATAGATAAAACCATGGAATTAGTGTGCAAGGCAGTAACAGACAGTATGCTTATTATTAATTACAAAGGAGGACAAAGAATGCTTCAAGCAGGAATTTCACTGATATTTTTCGTGACATTTATTCTCTATACTCTTCTTGGCATTTACAGTATAAACCTGCACAGTAGGGCACTCCTGAATAGAGTGTTTTCACTTCTTTGTCTTTGTTTTGCCATATGGACTTTTGCCTTTGCACTCTCTAATTCCTATAATTCTTCTGTAGATGCTCTGTTGTGGCGCCGCGCTGCCTCACTTGGATGGGGAGCAGCATTCAGCGTTGTTTTACATTGTACTCTTATATTAACGGAAGAAAGCAGGGTTTTAAAACTAAAATGGATATATGCGGTGCTCTATCTGCCGGCAGCCATCAGTGTATTTGCTTTTGGCCTTTTCGGCAAGGTGGCAGTCAGGCAGTATAATTTAGTGAAAACAGCAGCGGGTTGGGGCAATATTCCGTTAAATAATTTTTGGGATATTTTCTATGATATCTACTATTTGAGTTTCTCCTTAATTGCCTTAGGTCTTCTTTTACGATGGTATAAAAGGACTGAAAGCAGAACTAAGAAAAAACAGGCACTTTTTTTAATAGTCTCTGTTTTTGCTGCAGTGGTATTCGGAACTATTTCGGAGATGGTGGCAAACTCCTATCTGTCCACAAAGATACCATCTATGGCTCCAATAATTATTCTGATACCCGTAACCGCTATTCTTTACATTATAAAAAATCATGGGCTGCTGCAGTCTTCCGATAAAGGCAAATTATATCAGGAAGGGATTATTTTAAGCAACGAAAAACATTCCCTGTTCATAAGATATATCGGCATTATATTTTTTATCGGCAGTGTTCTCAATTTATTGCATTATTTTTTCTATAATGAAAAGCTTGTAACGGTACTGCTCTTCAGCAGCGTGTTCATATTCATGGGAGTTTTCATATTGGTGCTGCCTGTTATGCAATTATCCAACAAAACAGAAGAAGCAATACTTACTGTTTTAATAATAATAACAATAATAATAACTTTAATAAGATTTCTTCACATCTATGCCAGTAACATTGTCTGGCCGATACCTCTGATTTTCATGATGATTACTATTATATTTAATAATAAAAAAATGTTTTTAAGTATTGCCTCAGTCAGCTTGGTTACGGTAATTTGGTCTTGGTATGATGTTCCGGAGTTGACAATACAAGTTGGGATGTTAGATTATTTAGCCAGAATTGTATTATATGGCATGTGTACAATTTTAGCCGTCTATATTAATAATACATATATACTCAGGCTGAAAGAAAATGAAAAACAAGTTCAATTTCAGGAGATGATTTCCTCAATTTCCACCAGCTTTGTCACTGTCACCGGTGGCAATTTTGATGAAAAGGTCATGGAGCTGCTGAAAAAGAGCGGGTGCTGCACCTACGCAGACCGCAGCTATATAGGTATGTTCCAGGAAGGCCAGAAGAGAGTCAGAATTACCCATGAATGGCTTGGGGAAGGGATGCCTCAGGTTGCATCCAGTGAAAATGGATTTGATTCCGCAGGCTTTACCTGGTGGGGGGGACAATTGCTCCAGAATAAAATTGTCTTTATCCCATCCATAGAAGCACTGCCATCAGAAGCTGAACCTGAAAGAGAGCTTATGAAAAGCAGGGGAGTAAACTCGCTTATTTTTATCCCGATATCAAACAAAGACAAAGTTATTGGATTTATCGGGTTTGACAAAATTGTAAATCTGAAAGCATGGCGGATAGAAGACAATGAACTGCTGAGGGTGCTGGCTAACATAATGGCTGATGCTATGACCAAGGTAGAAGTTGAGAAAGAAATGAACTATCTGGCTTATTATGATGCTTTGACAGGCCTTCCTAACAGGACTCTTCTTAATAACCGGCTGGAGCAGGCAATTCAGCTGGCCGGAAGAATTGAGAAATTCGTAGGAGTTATATTTTTGGATTTAGACGGGTTTAAGGGAGTTAACGATACTCTTGGCCACGATTGGGGGGACAACTTGCTAAAACAGGTGGGCGAGAGGCTGGCTAATTGCACCAGGAAGTATGATACTGTAGCAAGGTTTGGCGGAGATGAGTTTCTTGTTATGATACCACAGGCCTCCCAGGTGGAAGATATTGAAGCCGCTGCAAAAAAGGTTATGGAAGCCTTCAGCAGGCCGATTTTGATAAATGAGCAGGAGTTTTTTATATCCACAAGTGCCGGGATTGCGGTATTTCCTCAGGATGGAGAAGATGGAAATACCCTTGTAAAAAATGCAGACCTGGCAATGTATCATGCAAAAAATAATGGAAAGGGTCAATATGTTTTCTGTTCAACGGTCATGAAGGATAATGTATTAGAGAGAATGACCCTGACAAACAGCTTGTACAGAGCGCTGGAAAGGAACGAACTTGTGCTTTACTATCAGCCCCAGGTGAGTTTGAAAACTAAAGAGATTATAGGGTTGGAAGCCTTGATAAGATGGGATCATCCTGAACTTGGGAGAATCCCTCCAAATGTATTTATACCTATAGCAGAACAAACCGGCCTTATAAATTCCATCGGAGAATGGGTAATAAGAACAGCCTGCAGCCAAAACAAGGCCTGGCAGGATATGGGGCTGAAGCCGTTAAAGATGGCGGTAAATATATCAGTAGAGCAGTTCAGAAGCGGAGGCCTGCTGAATATTGTCAGGAAGTGTCTGGAGGAAACGAGCTTAGAAGCAAGGTATTTGGAACTTGAGATTACGGAAGGTACTGCCATGAAAGAGTCCGAATATATTGTAGGAGCACTGCAGGAGTTAAAGGCTCTGGGTCTGGAAATCGCCATAGATGACTTTGGAATGGAATATTCCTCATTGAGCCGACTGAAGGATTTACCCATAGACCGGTTAAAGATGGACATGCAGTTTGTCAGTGGAATAGCAGTAGACAGTAAAGCAGAATCCATAGTTACTGTAATAATAAAACTGGCAAAAAGGTTAGGGCTTAAAGTTATTGCAGAAGGCGTGGAGAAGGAAGTACAGGTGAACTTTCTGGAACAAGAACAGTGCGATGAAGTCCAAGGCTTTTATTACTATAAGCCCATGCTAAAGGAAGAGGCCCAGTGTATTTTGGTAAAATAATCTGCAAAAGATATTGTTTTGGAGGGTTCTATGATAAATGATTTTTTTATTAATTTACTTTTATTGGTTTCTATGATGTTTATTGGGGGACATTTATCAAAGGATACACCCTTTGATACAGACTCGGGAATTGTTACAAAGACTTTTCTGGGGATAGGTGGCGGCGTTCTTGCCATATTTATGATGATTTACTCCATAAAGATTGAAGGTACAACAACTCTAATTGATCTCAGAATTATAGCTTTGATGTCGGTGTTTTATATTGGTGGATTACTGCCGGCTGTCATTACAGGTATAATAACGGTAGTGTTCCGTAGCTTGTACTATGGATTTAATCAATCCGCTGTTGTTGCTATTATTCAAGTTGTTGCACTGCTGATATTGTATTCAATAATTAATGGGTTAAAGTATGGCAGTTTAAAAAAATGGATAGTAATGTATGCTGCCAGTATTATAGTGTTGTTTAGCACGTGGTATTACTTATTGTTTAATGTGAGTAATTTAATTAGTATACTTATGGGTTACATGGCCGTAGCAACAATTGCTGCAATATTAGCTTATTCTCTGCTTCGTTATGTAAAGTTGTCCAATGAATTATACAGAAGATATAAGAATGAGGCTACTAAGGACTTTTTAACAGGTTTAAGCAATACAAGACAATTTGATAAGATTTTTGACAGCAGTGCAGCAAATGCAAAGGAAAAAGGGGAAAAGCTAGCCTGTCTCATGATTGATATAGATCATTTTAAGAATGTAAATGATACCTTTGGGCATGCAGTTGGGGATATAGTATTAAGAGAATTGGCGGCTGTTTTGAAAAAAACCTGCAGAATATTTGACATAGTTTCCAGAGTTGGAGGAGAAGAGTTTTGTGTGCTGCTGATCAACTGTTCTCAAGAACGGGCTGCAGAGATTGGAAAACAAATATGTGATGAAGTAAAAAATCACAAGTTTGACATAGGCGATAATAGGAGTATAAATATTACTGTTTCAGTAGGGGCAGCCACATATCCGGATACCATAGATGACAGTGAGATGCTGCTGAAGCAGGCGGATGATTCACTGTATAAGGCAAAGCAAACGGGGAGAAACAGAGTGTGTACATCAAATACATGTGAATTATAAAGATAAGCCACTTTCGAGGACTGAATCCTGTATTGAGCAGGACCCAGTCCTTTTAGTTTGCTCTTCATATATGTGCTTCATAAGCAGTGTCTTTTTACTACTCACTTACATTTGTTTGATAATTTAAATAAACATTCCTCATTAGGATATCTGATAAAATCATTTGCAATGGTATCCATATACATAGGACCTTCTGTGCCTATTTGC
>JAUZPH010000156.1 GCA_030706065.1 Bacillota bacterium
CCTGCCTTCGATCAGTTCAGCAATATCAAGCCATACAGCAAGCCTGAGCTTCCGGATTTGAATAAAATTCCACTGGAACCGGAGGAGGATCTTCTGTATTTTATAATACAGTACGGCAGCCTTCAGGAGTGGGAAAAAAATCTGCTTCAAATAGTGAGAAAGGAAACTGCATATTTTATACCTCAGATTGAAACGAAGATAATGAATGAAGGATGGGCGAGCTATTGGCATTATAATATCCTTAAAGAGTTGAAACTGCCGGATGAGCTTTACCTGGAATTTATAAAGCGTCATAATGATGTAATTGCCCCGGGGGTTGGATGGCTCAATCCATATTTTATCGGATTTAAAATTTTCGAGGCTCTGAACGAAAAGTATGGAAGAGATAAAATCTTTGAGGTGCGAAAGCTTGATCGGGATGAGTCTTTTCTGAGAAGATACCTTACTGAAGAACTCTGCCATGAACTGAATCTGTTTCAATACGGCAAGGTTGACAGCAGCTATATAATCCAGGAGGTTTCCGATGAAGAAGGGTGGATGAAAATCAGGAATACTCTCTGCAGCAACTGCGGCATGGGCATGATTCCGCTCATCAGAGTGGTGGATGTGACAAAGGAAGACAAGACTATTATGCTGGAGCATGTATTTGATGGGCGGGAATTGAATATGGATTATGCCAGGTCTACGCTCAAATATGTGGCGCAGCTCTGGGGACACAGCGTCAAGCTGAAGTCCAGGCAGCATAATATGGAAGTTGTTATGCAGTGTGATAATAAATAGGGCAATTATTGTTGGAAGGGAGCTAAGCCTCCCTTCTATTATTGATGAAATATTTCCAAGATATGTTTGAAGTGTGGAAGGATAATGGAAAAATATGTAGAATATAAGCTTGAGAACATAATGAGAGGTGATATAGATGAAATCGAAGATACCTGAAGTACTTGGTTCAATTATCGGATCAAAATGTTTCACTGCGGAGACAGCAGCTGGAGGAACCCTGGTTCTTGGGTTTGAAAAAGTCGGTAATGCAGGCTGCTGTGGCTCCAGTCACTGGAGGTTTCAAACTGAAACCTGTTCCTGGAGAATTATGTATAATGATAAGATCCTATGTGGATCAGGGGATGAGGAAATTCATATAGAAGGTTTCTTGCAAAAGCTTATAGGTGAAAAATTGATATCCATCGAACGCATATCGCCTTTTGATATTGTGTTTATATTCATGGGAGGGATGGAAATACAACTGCTTTCTCAATCAAAGGGCAGGGATTGTTTTAATATTTTATCACCTGAAGAAAGCTGCATTACCTTCAGCCCGGCCGGCGGCTGGTTTGAGTAGGGAACTATGAGTTATAATAAGCAGAAGAAGATTATTATAAGAGAGAAAGGTGGCTTGATCATACAACTGCTATCCGGTACAGCATTGGCAGCATACCTTTCTCTTTTGCTGTATTTGACATTTTTGAGCCCCCATTTTGGAAGAAACGGCTTTCATAGAGGGATTAATATCGTACCCTTCAAATCCATTGCAGAGACAGTGGCAGGGCTTGGGGTACAATCCATTATCATTGATTTGTTAGGCAATATAGCGGCTTTTCTGCCTCTTGGTTTCCTGCTGCCTAGAGTTTTTCCATCTATGGGAAGGGTTAAGAGGATTCTGATAGTGGCCTTTATAACATCCTTATCCATTGAGATTGTTCAATATATCTCTGGAGTGGGCTTTTCAGATATTGATGATGTACTCCTTAATATCACGGGAGGAGTACTTGGTTACAGATTTCATTTTTGTTTTTTTGCGCTTATACGTAATAGATTAAGGAGGAATACACGTGTCAAAGATACAAATAAATAGTGATATGTTTAAGGAGTTTTACTGGTTCAATGAACCAGGCAGGCATTATTTTCAGGATGGACTGGTGATATACACAAATCCCAGTACGGATTTCTGGCAGAGAACACATTATGGTTTCAGGAGAGATGACGGGCACTGCCTGCTCACAAAACGCAGCGGAGATTTTTCCTTTACTGCCCACTTTGAATTTCTTCCAAAGGAGATGTATGATCAGTGCGGCATAATGCTGAGAATTGATGAAGAGAATTGGATAAAGGCTTCCGTGGAATTTGAAAATGAAGACATCAGCAGGCTTGGTTCAGTGGTAACCAATCTTGGGTACTCGGATTGGGCTACTACCGATATAACCTCCGATGTAAAATCCATGTGGTACAGAATCACCAGAAAGGGTTCTGATTTCCTTATTGAAACTTCCTATGATGGAGCAGCATGGACTCAGATGAGGATTGCTCATCTTCACAAGGAATGCGATGCCATATCTGTAGGTATATATGCCTGCAGCCCCAAGGAAAGCAGCTTCAAATGCAGGATAGACAGCATGAGTTTTGAAGTTGGCGGCTTTTAGGAAAGGTTGAAAGAACATAATACTTGAGATGCGACAAACAACTTTTTCCTTCGTATATTTGAAAGTAATCTGTTATAATAAAGGAAAGATTGAACAAATATCAGGAGGAGATGATAAGGTGCCGCATTGTGACAAGGACTGCCTTAAATGTACAGGAAAATATTGCGTATCCAAGGTTTACATATTTTCCACTCTGCAGCCTGAAGCCTTTAAAAAGATATCGGATATAATTGTTACAAGAAAGTATAAGAAGGGACAGGTTATCTTCTTTGAAGGTGATGTCGAAGATAAACTTTATATAGTAAATCATGGTAAAATAAAAATATATAAATATAACCGGGAAGGCCGGGAACAGATACTATATATTTTGTCTGATGGAGAGTTTGTTGGAGATATGAGCCTTCTTAAAAAGGGCAGTTTCCAGTTTAACGCTGAAGCTCTGGAAGATACGTTGATTTGTACCATAGCAAAGAATGATTTCGATTCAATTGTGACAAATAATCCCGAAATAACCCTTAAGATTCTGGAGGTGCTTCATGACCGGCTCATGAATCTGGAGAATCTCATCCAGAACCTCAGTACAAAGGATGTCGAGGCCAGAATAGCTTCCATGCTCCTGGGGTTTGCCAGGGACTTCGGAGAGAAAAACGGGGATGGGGTGACTATTGACCTCCCACTTAATAGAGAAGAAATGGCAAATTATATCGGGGTAACAAGAGAAACTATAAGCAGAAAACTTACTTCCCTTCAGGACGAAGATGTAATACAACTGATCGGAAATAGAAAAATACTTATAAAGAATTTGGTATTTTTTGAAGATATGCTGCGATAACAAAACGGCTGCCTTTTAACACACAAGGCAGCCGATATTTCTATCCTTTACCCAGGCTTTTGCGCATATATTCCTTTGTCTTTTGTACAATCTCGACAATATCCCAATAGGCCAGCAAAGTCCCTTTTGTAACTTTTGGCCTCCCGAAAGAAACAAGGCCGAGGACCCTGGAACTGACTCCCCCAATTCTCATGAGGTTATTTACAGAAGGGGAGGTATCTGCAAGAAAGAAGCCATCCAAGCTGCCGCAGATTTCTCTATATAAATCGGTTATTACAGGTATTACTACTTTTTTATTAAATCTGCGTGCAAGAGTATAAACTTTTGCTCCAAGTTCGTCTGTGCCGATATATATGAGCTTTCCAATGTCGTTCTTCGTTATATTATCAAAGGTAGGAAGCGAAAGAAGTTCCTCCTTAGAAGGCACTTTATCTATAGGAAGCCTGTTTATATGTATATTTGCAGCAGCAGCAGAGGAGTGGCATCCCCCTACGTCATGATATATTACTATCATAGTGTTCACCTCTATGAAGAAAAATTTTAGATTCACTGGCAGAAAAAACCTAGTATTAGTATTTCTTTAAATCAGGTTTATATTCAAATACTGTGTCATGTATATGCCTCGGGAATATATGAATGGAGAAGAGGATAAGGCAATGCAGGCATTACTGAAGCATACTATGGAAGAACAGAATTTCATGAAGAAATTATTCACTGTATTTAGATTTTCACTTTATATATTGAATGGTATAAAAATGTATGACACCACTGAACATTGAATTTCAGTGGTGTCTTTAAATTAAGCCTGAGGAGCTGGCGGGGTGAAGGTCCTTGTGGCTAATTCGTCATCCAGGAGATATAGTGCTGCGGCGTTGCCTTCTATTCTCTTCAATCTTTTAATGAGGGTATTAAAGGTGTCTTCCTCCTCAACCTGTTCATCAATAAACCATTTTAAGAAACTTATAGTGGCGTGCTCTTTTTCCTCCCCAGCAATATCCGAAAGGGAGTAAATCCTTTTCGTTACTTCTACTTCATGCCTGAGGCCCTCAATAAAGGTATCCAAGATATCCTTGAAATCATTTTGGGGCTCCGGGAAGCCTTTCAAGGTTACTCTTCCACCCATTTGATATATGTAGTTAAAAAATTTCGTGGCATGGAAGCGTTCCTCCTGTGCCTGAATAGCATAGAAATTGGCAAAGCCCTTTAAATCTTCACTCTCACAATAGGAAGACATGGCAAGATATACATATTCCGAATAATATTCATAGTTAACCTGATCGTTCAAAGCTCTTAGAAGCTTGTCACTCAACATTTTCATCATCTCCATAATTCTGTAATCATAATACTCTTAGGGACAGTTTTTCAATCATAGTTATTTGTAAAAAAACGCATTATATACTTGTATATATTGGACGAAAAAAGTACTGCAGAAAATATTTATGGTACTGCAGTACTTATGAATATATTAAATTTTTTTGTATGCTTTTGCAGATTCTGATGGAGAGAGCCTGAGTATGATAAAAATGAGTGGCGCCGCGGCTGTAATCCATAAGCCGACGGCAGAATAACATATGAAGGTTCCGAGGTTATTATCAGGCAGCATGAGTTTTAGTCCCTGTTCAACAAAAAGAAGCCCGATAACTCCAATAACAACTTTTATTGCCTGTCTGGCAGCGTGCTGTCTGGGGTCAAATTTTATAAAGTTATCTTCGATGATGTAACCCAGATAGAAACTCAGGGATAGAGCAACGGACTTCACATAGTCGTTACTGTGAAAGAAAAAAAGCCCGATAACCGCAGGAAACATCAATAGAAGCATATATCTGTTATCTTTCCTGGAGTACATGGCATTTACAATGGTATTGGCGAGAAACATGCTGAATATGCCCAGAGCTGCTCCGCCAAGGACATCAACGGGCCAGTGAAGGCCAAGGTATAACCGCGAAGTCCCGACAAGAACTATCATTACAGTACCGGTTATGTAAAGCCATTTCTTTCTGTATAATACCATTAAGGCTGTCCAAAAGGTTGCTGTACCTTGAGTATGTCCACTAGGAAAGGAGGAACCGGTGGCAGTCGTAACCCTTAATGAGAAGATGCCCTCCTGCCCAATTGGCCTTGCTTCGTTTACCAGGTCCTTTACAGCACCGTTTGTCACTGCACTGAACAGTTGAATAAAGCCTAATCTGAGAGCGAGTTTTTTGTTAAGGCACCAGTAGATTGTGACCATTATAAGTATAATGGCAGTTTCTTCACCCATGAAGGTCACCGCCTGAAAGAAGTTATCTATAAATGGACTGGAAAAGCTCTGAAGAAATCTTATAATACTCATATTTTTCACACCCTTCTTTAGTATATCAAATGGCCGTTAAAACTTAAAGACACAACCGATTGACATGATACATATTATAAAGTGTGTCAACAATATATCACATGGAGGTATAGATGTACTATAGAAATTGCGGCAGCTATGTAGGAACAAGCCCTATAGGCCCTATGATGCAGGGAAATATATGTCCAACCTGGCAGAGCGGAATGTGCCCTATGGCGCAGGGCCATCATAATCAAATGATGCAGAATCAAAACATGCCAATGATGCAGAATCAAAATATGCCAATGATGCAGAATCAGAACATGCCAATGGGCATGGAAAATAACATGGGAATGAAGATGGAGGATAATGCCCCGGAAAAACAGATTGAAATGCTGTATCCTGAAATCTATTTCATAATCCTGCCCCATGTAAAGCATCACTGCGATAAAATTGAGGAAAAGCATGGCAAGATGCACTGTCCCCATAAAGAGGAAATGAAGGAGATTGTTGAGGATATCTGCAAAAAGGTAGAGAAGGATTTAGGTGAAGAGGACAAGAAGGACGAATGCAGGGATGAGGACAGAAGGCCGAGGCCCTATGGAAGAGGAAGGCTGTTAGGAGACCTGGTAGGAATTTTGTTCCTGAATGAACTTATCGGAAGAAGACCGCCATTTTATGGTTACGGATATAACTACGGCTATTGGTATTAGGATAAGGCAGGGAATGTCCGGCCCAATAAATTCATTGCTGAAATTAAAGGTGTATGAAGCCCGTCAGAGCTCATACACCTTTTATGAAGAATAGTTTTTTATAAGGAAAAAATCATCTAAATTGAAGGAGCCTCTATTAGGTTGTCCCAACTTTCCAGAGTTTCTATCAGGTTTTCAATAGTAGGGCTTTGTGCATTCCTTACATAATATCCGGAGGTGCCATTGGCCGCATACAGTGCCCCGGCCAGATCCAGGCCAAGAAGAAAACCGAGACATAGGCCTGCGTTAAAGTTGTCCCCTCCACCGGTAGAAAGCTTGGGGCTTTTAACGTATAGGCTTGGAGCTTCTGCAAACTCATTTTTGCTCCATGCCAGCGAATCGGTCAGTGTATGTATTACCAGGTAATCCACACTCAGATTATCATACATGAACTGTCCAAGTTCCTCAAGCTCCGGCATGTCCTTTTCCGGGAAAAGAGCCTTATAAAGGAGGATGGCTTCATTTTCATTCAAACCGAATACTACGGAACTGTAATTGTTGAATTTATTTATTAATTCAACAGCTTCGCAAATATCCTCTATGGTACGTTCCGAGAAGTCGGCCATATCAAAAAAGACAAATTTGTTCTTGTCAGGAACAGCCGGTTCCAGGATTTCGTCCAGAATACCTTTGAATATCTCGTTGAAATGAATCATTCCGTTCCAGTTAACCAGACCTATAAGATCACTTTTGGTGAACAACTCCCTAAGCTTGTCGATTCCCATAACATCTTTTAGTGCCTGCCAGTTAATCCTATGAAGATGGTCTCTTTGAGACAACATTATTTTTCCGTCATTGAATTCCAAAGCGGTAGTATATCCCGGATTCCCAATGGTATATAATACACAGTTAGGAGACAGATCCTTAAAAATCGGGTCAACCTCAGGAATTCCAAAAGCACAGACAGAATTAACCTTTATTCCTGCATAGCCAAGAGCATTGGCCATAATCGGAGCATTCCCTCCAAGCTTTGTAAATCTCTCACATATTTCGATACCGCAGCTCATTCCGCTCTTTGTGACAAGATGCCTTCCAAACTGAGCAATATCGTTGAAGAAGGTGTACTCATTCTTGTCATCCTTGCTGTGCACAACACGTACTATTTTATCAATGAAAGCGTCTATACCTATAGTTGTCACCTTTGTTTCCAATAAATCCTTGCGTTCCCTTAAAGATTGGATGGTTTTATTCAGGACATTATTCATAGCGGGCTCCCCTTTCAAAACTTTACGGTTTAGGAGATTTATAGATGCGGAAATTTATAGATTAATTTATCACCTTAGAAAAATCGCTGAAGATTCGATATTTTCTCAGGGGAAGGTTAATGGGTTAAATTTCCGCATTTGTACTCCTACGAAATTAATTGTATCAACAATTATAAACCTTTTCAACAAAATAACATTTATTATATAATGAACTCATAGAAGATATATCTATCAAAGGAGAATATTTATGAAAACAGTATTTTTACAGTGTAAAAGAGGACTAAAGTCGCCGGCTTTGCTTAATGCGTTTATCAACCTGGGGGTCGAAAGGGAGTGGCTGGAGAAAGAATTGCAGAAAATTTGTTCCTCTGCTCATATTGAAACCGGTAACGAATCATCATATATAATAATAGATGCAGAAGAGGAGAAACGCCTTTCTCAGAATAAAATATTGGGCAAATTGGAAGAATGCCTTTTTGACGAGGAAATAAGAAATTCCATAAAAAAAGTTCTGTCATTGATGGCAAATTCCGGATATAATCAAAAGGAGACACGGGATAGTGGAACTGTTGCAGCA
>JAUZPH010000157.1 GCA_030706065.1 Bacillota bacterium
CAGCAATTCGTTGGCGATAAGGGTATCGAATATGTAGCACATGGCAGCGGTAGCTCCCTCCACTGCAAAAATGCGGAACTTGCCCACATCCGGGTTGTTGTAGCACATTTCCTGAACCAAAAAGTCGTGAACAATGGCTTCTATGTGGGTGAGCATCCTGTCAGGCTCAGGGTAGTTATCCCCAATAATGCCGTCGGCGAGCTCATGGACCCATTCATCGGCGTTAAAGCCCTTAACCTCTATTCCATAATAGATTGTTTTCTTCAGGAGCTGTATACCCGGGTCATCCTTGTGTCCTTCAATATAATCCTCAAGACGCTTCATGATACCTTCTTTTTTCGGCATTCCCGCCAGGTCTCCCTCATTCCATACCCTGCGCGTTTCCTCAACGGCAAAAAGTCCGAAGGTAAAGAAGGCCTCCCTTGGTGCGGCTGCTGTCCAGTTTGGATTTCCGCGGCCGGCATTCAGCAGGGTTTGAGCACTCTTTTCCCTCTGTCCCTGTGCAAGATGTATCAATCGGTTTTTAAATTCAAAAGGGCTGATCTTGCCGTAAACTCTTTCAATTTCTTCCCTTTGTACATTTTGAAAGTTATGTAAATCCATAAAGAAATCCCTCCGTTCAGTCATAGAATAACCTGATTCTAGAATTTGTATTCTTGGCTGAATATTTAATATTTAAATCTAACATGGCTGCGGGAATGTGTGCCAAAGGTATGTTGAAGTGTACAGGAAAGGGTAAACCCTATTTTATGAGCGATGTTAGAATTCTCTGAAAAATATGGCGTTTGTATAGAATTTAACACAATAATACTTTATAATATAACTTATACACTTAATTGTTCAGCATATTTTGATGCGTACTAATACAGGCTGGGGGGAGTTTAAATGAGGAACAAAAACAAAAGAATGACATTTGCTCTCTTGGTTGATTGGTTTACCGGCTGGGGCGATATTGACTGCTACGAGTGGGGAATACATGCAGGGGTTGCCGGATTTTCAAAGGAAAATGATATCAATCTGATGACCTTTGTTACTGGAAGACTGGATTCTCCGAGAGGATGGGAAAAGAACAGAAATATATTGTTTGAATTCCTGGATAGTAACAAGGTCGATGGTATTATTGTCATACCTCCCTGCATAAATATCTATGGCGTAAGTACGAATAATTCTTCTGTTTTGGAAAAGTATAAAGACATTCCTCTTGTTGTTATCGGCGAAGATATGAAAAATCATTCCAGTGTTTATGTAAACAATTACAAGATTATGAAAGAGATGGTGGAACATCTGATTGATGTGCACCATTGCAAGAAAATTGCATACATGAAGGGCCTGGAAGGGAGCAAGGAAATGGAATGGCGCTATCAGGCATATATAGATGTTCTGGATGAGCGGAATATGCCCTTTGATCCGGAACTCCTGTACTATGGAGATTATACCTTTGCTTCCGGCAGTCATGGCATGTCGCAGTTTATAAGAAAAAATATAAAGTTCGACGGACTTGTTTGCTCAAATGATGAAATGGCCGTCGGAGCTATGATCGAATACTACAGGGTATATGGGAAGCCCGTTGAGAATATCTGTATTACCGGTTTTGACGATTCCGAAAGAAGCCAGATTCATGGCCTCACCACTGTAAGACAGTCCTTTTATGATGAGGGCAGAACGGCAGCGGAGGTACTATACAGGTTAATTTGCGGGGAAAAAGGGCCCATCAAGGAGGAATTGCCCGCAAGTTTGATAATCCGGTCTTCCTGCGGGTGTATTTCAGAGATAGAGGCCAATGCCATTAAGGCAGATACTTTTTTCAATAATAAATCTTTTGAAAGTTCTTTTAAGGAAAACCGGAGGAGTATATTGGATTCAATCCTCGAAATAAACAATAAATACGGTTTCTATAAGGAAGGACATGGTAAGGAGCAGCTTATCAATTACGAGGAAAAGCTTATAGATGCATTCTATAGGGAATATCACGAAGGTAAAAAGAATGAATTTCTGATGTCCTGGAACCGGATAGTTTCATGGGTTATGCTGAGGAAGGAAAACATGTTGTTTCTTCAGGAACTTTTATCCCATTTGAGAAGGACACTGCTTTCCTGTCTCTCAAAAGAAGATAACATTGTGGAAGCAGAAAATCTCATTCATGTTGCCGGTATACATTTCCATGATATGTCCATAAAGAACAAAGGGGGAATAAACTATGTCAATGAATATCAGACTGTGGACCTTGAACCCCTGGAGGAGGAACTGGCATCAAGTATAGACTTGGAGGGACAGATGGAACTTCTGTATGGTAACCTTCCAAAGTTAGGTATTGACAGCGCCTATGTCTCCATTTATGAGGATGATAAAAGGCCGCTGGAGCAATCAACACTGATGCTGGCATATACCCGGGGCAGACGTCATGATGTTGGAAACAGGGGGTTAAGCTACTCAACCCTGAAGCTGCTGCCGGAACAAATATGGGATGAGCTTCAGCAGGAAAGGTTTAATCTGATAATTCAGGCGCTGTATCATGACAACCAGTTGGGTTTTGTGATATTAAATATCGATTTCAAGCCCCATCAGATACCGGAGAGAATAAGGTCAAGGCTCAGCTCAGCAGTAAGAGCTGCACTTATGGTAAAGAGCATAAAGGGACAAGCTGAGGAACTGGAGCTTCAGGTTATAGAAAGGACAAGGGAACTGTCCCAGACCAACCAGCAGCTTGTGCAGGAGGTGGAGAGGAGAAGAGAAGCTGAGGAACAGCTAAAAGAGGCGCTCATGGAATTGAAACGCTATAATAAAACACTTCACCTTCAATCCGTCAGGGACGAGTTAACCGGCCTGTATAACAGAAGAGGCTTTATCACTCTCGGGAGTGAACAATTTGGAAGGTCAGAAAAGCTGGGACAGGGGTGTTTGGTATTTTACGCTGATCTCGACGGACTGAAACAGATCAATGACATGTTTGGACATGCTGAAGGAGACAATGCACTTATTAAGGCTGCAGAAATATTAACTCAATCCTTCAGAGCCACCGATATTATTGCAAGGCTGGGAGGCGACGAGTTTACTGTTCTTGTCGTTGGCGCTGACCCGGAGGATAAAGAGTTGATGTGGAACAGGGTAAAATACTATTGTGATGAATATAACCGGACTTCAAATAAGCCCTATAAATTATCCATAAGTATAGGGTGTACCTATTTTAAGTCCGACCCGGAGGTGAATCTTGAGCGGCTGCTGAGAGATGCAGATTCGGATTTATATTCCGAGAAGCACCGGAAGAGACAGCATAACAAAATTGAAAGCAAGTAAAAACAACGGATATTGAAATTGAGAGAAGGTCCAACTGCTTTAAAGATGCGGAAATTTAAACCTTAATTATTCGGCTGAGAAAATATCGAATCTTCACCGATTTTTCGAAGACGATAAATTAAAATATAAATTTCCGCAGCTATAAGCATGTTGGACTTTTTTTAAGGATAATCATGGCCCTTCGTCTCTAATAACAAGAAAAATATCGGTAAAAACATGTAAATATACAATTTTAACACTATAATAGTAGATATGTGTATATAGGTGTCGTATAATATATATAAGGTGTGCAAAATTTGTATATAGGTGTCCGGTATGTAACGGCAGCTCTTGAAGTTAAGGGGGAAGCTTGATGAAGGGGAAAAGTGGAAGACTGACCTTTGGATTATTTATAGACTGGATAACGGGATGGGGGGATACGGATTTCTATCAATCCATCGTTTATTCAGGTGTATCCGATTTTGCAAAGGAAAACGATATCAATCTTATAACTTATGTAACAGGAAGAGTGGATTCAGATCGTGAATGGGAAAGAAGCAAGAATGTCATAGCCAGGCTTGCCAACGAGGATATGCTTGACGGTATCATCATTACACCATCCTGTTTTAATAAAAAGCAATCAGTTTTAAAAATTCCCATGGTTATTTTGGGTGAACAAATTGATGGATATTCCTGCACATATGTTGATAATTACGGAGGAATGAAAGCGGTAATTGACCATTTGATTGAAATTCACCACTGCCGGCGCATTGCATTTATTAAGGGACGACCTGGCAACAAGGAAGCTGAAGGAAGATTCCGGGCATACATTGACTCTTTAGAGAAACATGACATTCCATACAATCCGAAGTTGGTATATCAGGGGGACTTTGGCTTTGATTCGGGATGTAATGCCATGAGGGAAATACTGAGTAAACATATTGAAATCGATGGACTTGTAGGTGCAAACGACAATATGATTATCGGAGCAATCATTGAATGCTACAGAACAATGGGAAGTATTCCCCATGATATGCATATAGCTGGATTCGATGACACGGAAGGCAGCAGAATTCAAAGGCTTACAACAGTCCGCCAGTCTTTTTACGATATGGCAAAGTCTGCTTCAGGTATGCTCTTAAAGCTTGTCAAAGGCTGCAGCGGCCCTCTGACAGAAGAGGTTTCGGCGGAAATGGTAATAAGGTCTTCCTGTGGATGTATTCCCTCTATAATTGAAAGTGCAAAGATAGAGACAAAATTGAATGGTACTGAGCCCTTTTGCAGAGCCTTTGCCGATAGTAAGGACAAGCTTATCGTCTCACTGCTGGAGTGGAACCACAAACATGGTTTTGACATGGAAAACGAGGATACTAAGGCCTTTGAAAGCTATGAAGAAAAGTTGCTTATTGCCTTTTACAAGGAATATTGCCTGGGAAGCAAGAATGCCTTTGTAAATGTCTGGGATGATTTGATATTCTGGATGGCTCTGAAAAAGCTGAATATTCAGCTGCTTCAGGAGCTTTTATCCGAAGTAAGAAGAGAATTGGTAGGATGCCTTTCTGAAAGCGATGATATGATACTGGCGGAGAATCTGTTCCATACTGCCAGAGTTCAGATATTTGATGCGGCACAGAGGGCCAAGGAAAATGCTATGGAAGCCAGCACTCTGAGAACCCTGGAATTTGATCCATTGGCGGAGGAACTGGTGTCAACGGGAGAGTTGGAATTTCAAATGGAATTGACCTACAGATACCTGCCGGAGATGGGTATAAAGAAAGGCTTCGTAGCCTTATATGAAAATCCCGATGAACCTTTGGAGTTCTCCAGATTATTACTGGCATATAATGAAAAGGACCGGTTTAACATAAATTCCGGTGAAGGCAGATTCCCTACAGAGGATATACTACCGGAAAGTATCTGGAGCGAACTGGAGAAGGAACGGTATAATATTCTTATCCAGGCACTTCATCACGGAGAAAGTCAATTGGGTTACATCATTATGAGTTTCAACTTTAAGCCTAACAGGACCCTGGAAAATATCAGGCACAGGCTCAGTGTGGCGATTAAGGGGGCCGAGCTTCTTGGGAAGATTAAAAACCAGGCTCTTGACCTGGAAAGGCAGGTGGTTGAAAGAACCAGGGAGCTGTCCCTTACCAATGTTCAGCTCCTTGAAGAGGTGGCAAAGAGAAGGGAGGCGGAGGAACAGCTGAAAAAGGCTATGCAGGACCTGGAGAACTACGCAGAAACCCTCCGTACTCAATCAGTACATGATGAACTTACCGGATTGTACAACAGACGCGGCTTTATGACCCTGGGCCGGGAGAAATTTGAAGAAGCCAGGTTAAAGGGACACAGCTGCACGATATTCTTTGCCGATCTGGATGGCTTAAAACAGATAAATGATAACTATGGACATGAAGAAGGCGATAACGCAATAGCCAGGACTGCAGAAATCCTGGTAAAGGTCTGCGGTGATTCGGATATAATTGCAAGACTTGGAGGAGATGAATTTACGGTGCTTACTATAGGTACCGATTTTGAGGATGCAGGGCTTATAGCAGGAAAGATAAATCATCTGTGCGAAATCTACAATCAAACTTCCAACAAACCTTATAAGATGTCTATAAGTATCGGCAGCGCCTATTTTACGAAGGACTCGGAACTGGATTTTGAAAAGATGATGAGAGAGGCGGATCATAAGCTGTATAATGAAAAACAGTGGAAGAAAGAGAGATTGAAAAGAATTGTAAATAGTTACTAGTCTGTTTAAAGTATGGGTATGAGATCATTATAAGCCTGACAGGTGTTCTGTCAGGCTTATATTCACCATATATGTTAGTAGGATTTTGTGGAAAAGATGTAAAATACATAGTATAATATATAGCATGTGGAAAAGTGTTTTTAAAATGTTTTGGGTTTGAAAAGAGGATTAACTATGAGAGATAAGAATGGAAGACTGACATTTGTCCTTCTGGTGGACTGGTTTGCAGGCTGGGGAGATTTAGGCTGCTACCAATGGGGAATATATTCAGGAGTGGCTGACTATGCAAAAGAAAAGGATATAAACCTGTTGACCTTTGTGACCGGAAGACTTGAATCCCCGAGAGAGTGGGAAAATAAACGAAATATTCTTCTACAGTTTATTAATGATGATATAATTGACGGAATTATTACCACACCCTCATGTATAAATGTTTTTGGATCCGATTCAGGAAAGTCACCTATACTTGAAAAGTACTCTAATATTCCTACAGTAGTCATTGGGGAAGATTATGAAGGCCAGTCCAGTGTCTGTGTAAATAATTATGACGGTATGAAGTCTGTTATTGAGCACTTGATAAAGGTGCACCACTGCAGAAAAATTGCATTTTTGAAGGGGATTAAGGGAAGCAAGGAAACAGAATTCAGATTCCAGGCATATCTGGATGCTTTGAAGGAAAATGATATACAATATGACCCGGAACTCGTATACCTGGGAGACACCTCTTTTCTTGCAGGCTGTGAAGGAATATTGCATTTTATTAATAAAGGTATTGTCTTTGACGGCCTGGCGTGCACTAATGATGACATGGCTGTGGGGGCATTGATTGAATATTTCAGGACCATGGGAAAACCAATGGAGGGCATACATATTGTGGGATTTGACGATGCAGAAAACAGCAGGGTTCATAACCTTACCACGGTAAGACAGTCCCTCTTTGATGAGGGGAGGGCTGCCGGTGAGGTACTTGTGAGATTAATAAAGGGCGAGAAGGGGCCAATAAAGCGGGAGCTTGATGCTGAGGTGATAATCCGGGCTTCCTGCGGATGCCAGCCTGAAAACAAAGTGAATACCACCGGTGTTGAAGCAAGTGAATCCGTTTATGAGAAATATATAAAAACCAGTGGAAGAGCCAGCCATATGAACGAATACCAAAGCCTGGATCTGGAGATTGTAGAGGAAGAGCTTGTTACAAACATAGATCTGAATGCCCAAATGGACATTCTTTACAGTTATCTTCCTAAATTCGGTTTTCATGGAGCTTTTTTATCGATATATGAAGACCCTGAAGAGCCGCTTAAGCTTTCAAGGCTGATACTGGCTTATACAAAAGAAGGCCGTTTTGATGTTGGAAATGCTGAATCGACCTATCCGACAGAAGACATACTTCCAAGGCATATATGGGATGTACTGCAAAAGGACAGGTTTAACATAATTGTACAAGCCCTTCACCATGACAGTCAGCTGGGTTATCTCATACTGAGCCTTGATTTCAAGCCAAGCCAGGTATTGGAACGTATCCGGTTGAGGACCAGTTCAACTATAAAAGCGGCTCTGATGCTGAAGAGATTGCAGGAACAGACCTTTGAACTGGAGCGTCAGGTTGCACAAAGGACAAAGGAATTGTCCGATACCAATGAACAGCTCATGGATGAGGTAGAAAAGAGAAAAAACTTTGAAGAACAGTTAAAAAGAGCGCTGGAAGATCTGGAGAGCTATAACAGAATACTGCATTTGCAGTCTCTATGTGATGAACTTACCGGCTTATACAACCGGCGGGGCTTTATCACACTTGCAAATGAACGGATTGCAAGGCTGAAAGGTCCCAATTCGGGATGCCTGATATTTTATGCGGATTTGGATGGCCTTAAGCAGATAAATGATACGTATGGACATGCAGAAGGAGATTTTACTTTATCAAAAGCGGCAGAGTTATTGACTCAGGCTTTCAAATCTACCGATATAATTGGCCGTATCGGTGGAGATGAGTTCACCGTCCTTGTGATAGGTGCAGCCGAGAGAGATAAAAATTATATA
>JAUZPH010000158.1 GCA_030706065.1 Bacillota bacterium
GGTAATATTTCGAAGCTTTCTGGTAAGAGGAGTAGTGCCCGCATCGGTTTTCTGCATCATGAACAAGAAAGTTAAATCCTCCTTTGGACAGTTGCAGAAATATGCACCAAGCCAGCCGTCCCATCCGTATTCTCCGTCGCAGCCAATATCTCCCGCCCTGCTGACATCTGTCATTACACGCATCAGGTTGCCGTAACTGTGCCCGCATAGTGTAAGCCAGTTGTCAAAGCCCTTCTGCTGTACAGCACTAAGTGTCGCCGATGTCATGTACTTCACTGTCCTGGGCCTTAAAATTCGAACACCGTTAAGGCATCCTTCCATCATAAGCATCCTCGCAAACTTTGCATAATCATCTATAGTGGAAACCAGGCCTGCCCCTCCTGATTCAAAGGCCGGTTCTCTATCCATGGCATTGATAATACCTAAATGATTACCGGTATAAGGCTCTAATCCACCCTTTCCATTATCTGCATAGGTCTTTACAAGGCGGTGTCTTTTCTCTTCCGGTACCCAAAATCCGGTATCCTGCATCTCCAGCTTTTCGAATACTTCTTCGCTTAAAAATTGTCCAAAATGTCTGCCGCTGGCCACTTCGACAATAGCTCCAAGAACATCTGCAGAGGTGCCGTATTCCCAGTAGGAGCCCGGTTGGTAGGAAAGAGCGCATTCCCCCAATTTATTCATCGCCTCTACAGTACCCAGTGGCGATGCACTTAAAAGCCTGCTGTCTATCTCCCTGAACAAAGCCTCTGTGTCCATTCCGGCTCTATGTACTCCCCCATATACGAGTCCTGAAGTCATAGAGAGTAAGTCCTTCAGCATTACCTCCCGTTCCACCGGAATCAGTTCCTGTCCTGAAATAACCATCTGATTCTTAAAACCGGGAAGATACTTGCTTACCGGGTCATATAAATCGATTTCACCACGTTCCAAAAGAATCATTACTGCTGCTGCAGTAACCGGCTTACTCATGGAATATAACCTGAAAATGGAATCTCTTTTAATGGTAATGCCATTTTCCCTGTCAGCTAAACCGTCTTCATGGTAGAAGACCTCTTTTCCTTCCTTTATTACCATCAAATTTGCACCGGCAGTGAAATTACTTTCTATACCGTCTCTTAATACTTTTTTTATCTGTTCCATCTCTGTTTTATCGAACATTTTTGCTCCTCTCCTCTGCTAACAAACTTGTAAAATATTATACTACATTATGTAAAAACACTGAACCTTGGTATTTTTATGTTACGCTCCTACGGCTATTCCAATAAACCTGCCTTTTTCATACGGGCTTTTACGTATTCCACGCTTTCAATGTATTCCTCATCGGTATGCAGGTGTTCGATAATCATAGGAATTTCCGGATCTATCTCCTTTGCCCGCTTAACGTAATATTCCAGATTCAAGCTTCCTTTACCGCAGGCAACTTCTTTTAGCTGCAGTGTAAACTCACCTGCCAGCATTACATCCTTCAGATGGCAGCTTCTTATGTATTCACCCAGTTTATTAAAAACTTCGTCAATGAACTGTTCATTCATCAAATATTTCTGCGGACTGGTAATCCAGTTTGCGAGATCCATATGAACAGCAAAATGCTTGCGGTTCACCTCTTTAAGGAGCCAGAGATATTGATCGGGATCAGCAGGCATCATCCAGGGCATTGGCTCAATGCTGTAACTAGTGTACTGAGGGTTTGCCCTGTCTATTATCTCCTGAATGGACTTTACGGTTTTCCGTAAAAATTCCTCGGAGAAATTCTCTTTGTAGGCCCCATCCCAGACGGCACCGGCAGCACCACAGATATTGACGCAGCAATCTGCTTTCAAATAATCAGCAAGTCTAAGTTGATTGACACAATAATCGATATTCTTCTGCCTTTCCGTTTCATCGAGTGCAAGCGGATTTACCCAGGAACCAACTTCAGCTATTCTCAAACCTTTCTTCACCGCCTCATCACGGTAAGCATCAATCAAGGCAGGATTATCAGTATGGTTCAGTGGGAATACAACTGCCCTGCAGCCTAAGCTTACCATCTTTCCCGCCCACTCTGCTGCACTGCTGTGTGCCAGAGGAGAAGCAATACCTAATCTCATAAACGACCACCTCCAAATTTTATAAATCCTTTTTAAGATAAATCATATCAACAAGCTGTTTACCAGCCTCAAAAATCGGATGGTCATAGTTGTCTGTGAAGAAGTTTTTTACTCTGTGTGAGATTCGAAACCCACATCTTTCATAGAAAGGAATTGTAAGAGGGCTTTCACCTGTACCTACAATCATGGTATTACACCTGTCTTGATAATATTGAAGGATGTACTTTACAAGAGCTTTGCCATACCCACGCCCTTGATATTTTTCATAGGTAGCCAGGTTCTTTAATTCGTAAGTTGCAGCGTCCACCTGCACTACTACACATACACTTTTCAAATCACAGTCATATAAGGCAAACATTTCTCCGTCCTCCAGATACCTGTCAATCATATCTTCCTGTTCATCAGCCAACAGCAGCAGGTCCAGAAACTCCTTTTTGTTACTTGAAATTTTTCTAATTTCCATCATCATACCTCTATTATTCCAATAATCTTCCCTGAGAATGTAAATAAATGGAGTCTTTATTTCCCCACAACCATATCAGCATTTTTGCAGCTCCATCTGCACCTTATATATGCCAATAGGTTAAAACTTCGCTAATAACCATAATTCAACTCCCGTTTAAACTTTATAATTGAGCAATCCACTGCTTATGAAAATCATCTTTAGATACACCTAGAATATTCTCGAAATCCCGTGGTGATTTTATCAAAGCTATCAATTTATCGTATCCATAGGTTTTGACTATATAATCGATTATGGAATAAGAAAACTGATAACCTCCGTTTTTACTAAAGGTTTCGGAATCTGTTTCCAAATCTATAAAAGAGGGTAAATTATTTGACGATTTTGCTTTTGAAATAAGCTGTTCAACTCCATCATCCTGCTTAGCTTCAAAAGATGCTGTTCCTTCATTCAACCATTTAGGTATAGTTCCAACATCGGTATTAATACTCATTATTGCTGTATGTGCAAATTCATGAACAATAATCTTCATAAAATCGGAATACGGAAGTAATTCTGCATTTGATGGATTTACCATCTGTATAACATTATAACCCGGCAACGCACTTCCAACCACATGGGTTGATGTGTCTGAAATATTTGCTGCTCTATGATATGTATTTAAATCAGTATAAATATAAATATCCACTTTTTTACTCAGTGATGTATCCAAATCATTCAAAATCCTTGTATAATTATCTTCAAGGGAATTTGATAAGTCTTTCAAACACTGCATGTCCTCGTCTTTGGAAAAAAAACTGAAATGCTCTGTTTCCAATTGTTGAACTATATTAAAATTTTCAGCATCACTGCTGGAATTATCATTTACATTACCGCATCCGGTTAAAAGTAATAAAACTGCCAGAATTACAGAAGAAATCTTCGTTTTTCTCATCTCCATACCTCCCGATTAAGACATTCAAGTTTGATACTACTCCATCCAACTTGTAACTACACTATGATTTTCTTCTTTACTCATACGAGTTATAAGTAATGCAGTTTGTTGTTGCTTCTAACCTATACATATATTGATTATAAACCATTATTTTACTCTTTTCTATAAAAAAAGAGTCCGCCAGTCAAGGCGGGCAGTAAAATTTTGATTGAATTTTCTTTCATATGCCTCTGCTGTTTAACAATTGAAAACTGCACAGCCGGATGCTAATGTTGTTTCTTCTCCAAATTCTTTGTAATCATGTTTTTTATCATCCTATCCATCATGGTACCAAAGAGTGAATGGATTGGGCCAAGCTTAACACTATAATAATATTTTGTATCTTCCCATCCTTTATCAAAATAATATGCTTTATCTGCAGGAAGCACCTCAGAACTGTACTTCATTGAAGAACGGGTCATACGAAAAATTGCGAGCCTAAATAATGATGGACGTTTTGGCTTAACCTTCGAAAGGGCTTTTACAAGCCTCTGTACTGACTCTTTCAAAGCTCTGTCATTTTTATTCAAAACAGCCTCTCCTAATTTGGTGCTTGGAAAAACGCCGCCGGTAACAACAGAACCCTTCACTGTATAGCAGCCCCAAAAGGACATCAAATCATCGATATATTTCAAAATTTTCTTTCCGCCATAGACACCCTGTACCACCACTGCCATGGATGCCTTGTGAAAAAGCCTTGGCCTGTGAAAGACAAAGGCCAGTCTGTCATATAAGTTTTTCAAATTCCAGGGTATATTCAGTGAATAATTCGGTGTTACTGTGATAATGCCGTCAGCCCAAATCATCTTCTCAAGAATTTTTTCCGCAGAGTCAGAATGGTTCCTGCATTTCTCTTCACCATGGGACAGGCAAAGTGCGCAGCCCTGACAGGGATGTATCTGCTCATCCCGCAGGTTAATCCTTTCAATAGCATAACCACCTGTCTTTCCCAATTCTTCAGCCAAGGAATCCGCTGTCTTCTTTGTCCATGCCGGTTTCAATCCGGCATCGATAATTAAAATATTCTTCATATAAAAACCTCCCATCATGCCCTTTATTTATTGGGCATTATTTAAAGCTGTACAATGTCATATAATTATATATATTTATAAGGCAATTCACATATTTACAAGAGAATAAACTAAAATATATAATGGGAGTAATTGGATATATCGATTTTACCTGATATCTCATTTCTTATGTATATAAAAATCCACTTAATGGGGGAAATTTCTATGAAAATGGTATTAAAGCTTTCTTCAATATTTGTAATTATCGCACTATCAATTTTCTTGTGTGTAAATATCTTTACACTGCCGTCGATAAAGCCTTCAGATGCACCAAAGGAGGATTTTTCGGCGGAGAGGGCAATGAAGCATGTGGATAAAATCGCTGCAGATATACACCAGCTCGAGTCCAAAGACCATGAATATGTGAAAAACTATATACTCAATGAAATCACAGCCCTTGGGCTCAAGCCTGAATTACAGACAGGCTACTCCGAGAACATAATGAAAGGCCGCCTTCGTTTTGGTAATATTGAAAATATATCCACCGTTCTGACCGGGAACGGCAGTACAAATGACAAGATACTGGCAGTTGCACACTATGATTCAACTTCCGGAGGGCCTGGTGCTGCCGATGATGCCTCAGGAGTTGCCACCCTTTTGGAAACAATCAGAGCGCTTAAAGAAAGCCCATCTTTAAAGAATGATATCATATTCCTCATAACCGACGGGGAAGAGGGCGGATTGTTGGGCGCAAAGGCCTTTGTTGCTAAAAGCTCACTATTAAAGGATGTGAGTCTTGTACTGAACTTTGAAGCCAGAGGCAATACCGGGCCCATGATAATGTTTGAGACCGCCGACAACAATGCATGGTTAATGGAAGGTTTTAAAAAAGCTGCACCGGATCCTGTAGCATTCTCTTTCGCATATGACGTATATAAGTACATGCCTAACGATACGGACTTTACACTGTTTAAAAATGCGGGAAAATTAGGCTTCAACTTTGCATCCGTGGAAGGGTATGAAACCTATCACAATGCAGATGACACTCCCCAAAATATAAACAGACAAACACTTCAGCATGAAGGCTCCTACAGCTTAAGCCTGCTGAAATACTTTGGAAACATGTACGAACTTAACAGGGAAAGCGGCAACTCCGTATACTTCTCATTAGTTAAAGGGATATTCATCCTTTATCCGGATCAGTGGGCTATGCCGTTAGCCATTGCTGCCCTGCTTCTTTTTATTGTATGCTTTGCTGTTGGCAGAAGGAGAAAAGTACTAACTTTTAAAGGTTCAATTACGGCTGTATTTTCGGCCCTGTTCACTTTGGCAGTATCGTCAGGAATAGGCCTTCTCGGAAATACCTTATTTAATCAGAAGTTCAGGAAAAATGGCTCTCTCAATTCATATGCAGAGTATAAGAATATTTTATCCCAGGGCAACCATTGGATTTGTGCATTAATCCTGATAACACTTACTGTAGTTACCATATTTAATATCCTTTTGGTAAAAAGAACCGCCCATGAAAATTTAATCTGCGGATACCTGTTCATATGGCTTATTCCGGCTATGGTATCCGGAATAGCCTTCAAATCCGCCAGCTATCTTTTCCTCTGGCCATCTATCTTCATGCTGGTGGGATTACTGATTAAGATTTTGTCAATGCCGGGTAAAGCTTCAAGTTTCAGTTCCTTTATCTTAATGTTATTTACTACAGCATCCTGTATACTAATTTTTGTCCCGATATTGTTTCTATTGTTTCAGGCGATGACGATGGGGGCAGCAGCAATTCTAACAGGAATTGCTGCACTGCCGGCAGGAGCTATAATTATAACCATGATAGGTTTCATGAAAAATCCCTCAAGTATCGGAACAAAAGAAACTACCATTTCACATTGAAACTTCTAAATCAAATAAGGCCATGGAATTTTCAATGAACTGTTTATATCCAATGATACTATAAGTGCCAAAAAGCTCCACCACGGAAACCTGTTGTTTTTTCAAAAGAAAAAACCTACATAAACCTGAGGGTCTATGGGTTTCTGGTTCTCGAACCCTCAGCACTGCCTGGGTCCTGCTTTTCAAACCTAGCTTGGACTAGATGTGTGTTATAGTATTTCGCAATATTTATCCCGTTTTCATCAATAAAGTATTCAAATAATGCTAATTATATAACTGAGGAATAAATACATGTAAACTTATAAAACGACAATAAATACATTATAGCTGCGGAAATTTATATCTTAATCTATCGCCAGGGATGTTAAATTTCTTCTAAAACGAAAACTAATTTGTTGAAATTTTACATCCGGAAAAATCGTTGAAAATTCGATATTTTCTCAGGCGATTACTAAAGTTTTAGATTTCCGCATCTATATAAGTTATACAACCAAGATGAAACTATAAAAAAACAAGGGGCATATACTTAAATATTCCTCCTTTACCCGACTTTTACTCTGTGATAAAATTGTTTCTATACAGATCGGAGGGGATTTCTTAATGGAAATATTTAAATTTATACCTGGTTTCAGATCAGGCACTAAATGGAAGATGTTAGTAGCATCTATATATTACTTTTATACACTATATACACTTAACTATGGTATTGGGGCATTCCTTTTAACAATATCATGTCCGTTTTTTATTTTTTCACTGTTTGATGTTACCCGCAGGAGGGGCGGCAGAAGGGCTATTCTTACACTAGTAATTTCTTTTATGTTGTTTGACCTTGGATACTCATTATCCCAAAACGCTCCCCAATCAGCAAATAATACCAAAACATCAACCTCGGAGCCGACACAAAAGGATTAATTTACAGTAAGTGTTGACAGTTCTTCTCCAAAACAGAATTCACAGATCAAGCTGACGGTTGCCGGTGCCGGTGGCATGTATATGGCAGTTTATCTTTACAAGAGCAAAAATACACCCTATACCGGTATCGTAGATACTCCGCTGAGTATTGATACAAGAAGTGATTCTACCGGCTTTAAGGTAATTATCGATACTTCCGTAATAACATATAATGGTAAAACCTATCTTGCACAGACTTCATTTACTCCACAATAATACAAAAGCCCTGGAATATTCCCGGGCTTTTTCTCTTGGTTTTTTGTGCCCCCTTCTGAGGAGGACTCATTCACCTCACCTTTTTAACACCTATAGTTGATTTAGAGTAAAAATTTAATACTCAATTACACTTCAAAGACCCATTTCCAAATATTGTAATTTATATTAATCTTCTGTATAATTAAATAGGAACAAAGCAGCAGCTTTACAGGCAGTAATGACTGATGGGAATTTATATAAGAAGATAGACTCAGGTATGTTGGTTTAACGCCTGTAAAAATACAACTGAGATACTGACGAGTGTAAATCATAGTTAATAAGGGAGGACAGTAATGAACAAACGGTATGATTATTCAAATAAGGAAGGAAATAAAATATTGAGATTAAAATTTATAGCATTTTATTTACCATTCATCCTTACCATACCTCCGGCGGTTTTTGTGAATCTGATAGCACCTGAA
>JAUZPH010000159.1 GCA_030706065.1 Bacillota bacterium
GAATGACCCGGAAGCCAGCATGTGGCTTAACCCTCAAAGCTGGTCTGTAATCAGCGGTTTTGCATCCGAGGAACAAGCCAGGCTTGCAATGGATAGTGTAAATAAGATTTTAAATACAAAATATGGTGCAATGCTTCTCTACCCGCCATATAAGGAGCATGCTTTTGATGGTGCACTGATGCTTCTGTTTAATCCGACTACAAAAGAAAACGGAGGTATTTTCTCACAATCTCAGGGATGGCTGATATTGGCGGAAACCCTTATCGGCAACGGCAACAGGGCATTCCAGTATTATAGGGAATGCAGTCCGGCAGAGATGAATGACAAGGCTGAAATCAGAAAGCTGGAGCCCTATGTTCACGGGCAGTTCATCGAGGGAGTTGAAAGTCCTTTCCATGGGAGGGCGCAGGTGCATTGGCTTACAGGTACAGCCTCCACTGTTATGGTTGGCTGTGTAGAAGGTATATTGGGACTTAAACCTCAGGTTGACGGCCTCAGGGTTGATCCTTGCGTACCGGCTGAGTGGGAAGAATTTGAAATACACAAGACCTTCAGAGGCAAGAAGCTTAACATCCAGGTAAAGAATGCAAGTCACAGTCAAAAGGGAGTTAAGGAAATGCTTGTTAATGGTATTAAAGTTGAGGGCAATTTAATTCAGGTAGAAGGCCTGAAGGAAGAAAACGAAGTAACAGTAATTATGTAGGCATTGGCGAGGAATAATAAGATCTATAAAGTGTCAATTCAGTATGAATTGGCACTTTTTCATTAAGCTTATAAATGCATTATTGAGGAAAATATCCAAGGGATATATTTACAAAAAGACGGAAGTAAAGTATAATTATATTATGGAATGAGTGCTCACTCATTTTTATTGCAGTAAGTACTCACTTAATTCTTTCAAAGGAGGGATAGTTATGGATGACAAGGATATTATAGACAGATATCTGAATGATGAAACACTTCCTGAGGATGAGCTTACAAAGCGCCACTGGCAGATACTTGAGGCTGCTTTGAAGGTATTCTCCGAAAAAGGCTTTGAGGGCAGCAGAACCAGTGATATTGCCAGGGAGGCAAATATAGCAGAGGGAACTATTTTCAGATACTTCAAGACCAAAAAGGATTTGCTTATGGGATTGTTTATACCACTGGTAGTCAAGTTCTTCAGGCCGATGATGTTTAAATCTGTAGAGAGGCTTCTTTCAAATGATGAGAATAAACCTATTGAACAGGTCTTGAAGGAAATATTTATGGATAGGCTGGAATTAATCAGAAAAAATGCACCTTTGGTAAAAACCATTTTCATGGAGTCCGCATATCTTCCCGAGGTTATGGATGCCATAAGGGATCAGCTGATTCCTAAATTTGTACCTGTGATAAATAAGTTCTTCAAGATAAATATGGATAACGGGACCTTGAGGGAAATGGAACCGGGGCTTATTACCCGTACGGTAATGAGCATGCTGGCAGGATATGTACTGCTGACAACCAATTTCCCCAATATGTTTTCTGCGGAAGATGATGAGAAAGAAGTAGAGAAAATTGTAGATATTTTACTAAGGGGCATTAAAAAGTAGGAAAACAAAAGGCATTTTTATGTCAACTCCAGCCTAGAGAAGGCTTTGTTTCTAAATAGATGTAAGGAAGGTGAATATAATGAATGCTAATCCGGTTATTTCGGTAAATAATCTGACTCAACAGTTTGGCAAGTCTGTAGTCCTCGACAAGGTAGATTTGAAGGTGCATAAAGGTGAGATACTTGGAATACTTGGCCCCTCCGGCTCAGGGAAAACCACACTGGTTAAAGCTATTGTGGGAATGAATAGTCCAACCGAGGGCGATATAACACTGCTGGATACAAAAATTCCTTCATTGAAGGTAATTTCAAGGGTTGGATATATGGCGCAGTCCGACGCACTGTATGAAGACCTAAGTGCAATGGATAACCTCCTGTTCTTTGCGGCACTGTATGGGCTAAAGGGAAAGGCGGCAAAGGTAAGGGCAGAAGAAGTACTGAAGCTCACTCATCTTTATGAGGAACAGAAAAAACCTGTCAGAAACTTTTCAGGGGGAATGAAGAGAAGGCTCTCTCTGGCCATTTCACTCATTCATGAACCTGATGTATTGATATTAGACGAGCCCACCGTCGGGATAGACCCGGTTTTGAGGCAGGAATTTTGGGAGAAGTTCTACGAGCTTAAGAGTACCGGCTGTACAATCATCATAACAACTCATGTTATGGATGAAGCAGAGAAGTGCGACAGGCTGGCGCTTATAAGAGGCGGAAGAATTACTGCCCTCTCTTCACCTGAAGAGTTGAAGAAACAGTCAAATACATCAACAATAGAGGGTGCCTTCCTTTACTTCGGAAGGTCAAAGGATGGTGAATAACATGAAAAGTTTTACTGTGGCAAAAAGGCTTATCAAACAGCTCATAGGAGATAAACGTACCATAGGTATGATGCTTGTAGCACCGATATTTGTGATATATCTTCTAAGCATTATACTGACCTCTGCACCTTCCAAGGCTAATATTGAAATTATTTCCGCACCGGATTCATTTGTATCAGCGCTGAAGAAAGAAGCTAATGTTTCAACTGTTTCCAGCAAGGAAGATGCACAAAAGAACTTGAAAGATAAAAAATCAAATGGTTTTGTCGACTTCAGCGGAGATGTTCCGGAGATTACAATTGACGGTTCGGATCCAAGCACCAGCGGCATGGTAGTAACGACAGTCAGCAAGGCAATGTCAGTTTATTCTGAAGAAAAAATAAGCGCTGTAATTCAGGATTTAAGTAAAGCTGCAAAGGGCAATATCCCGAAGATAAATCTTCAGAATAAACCTGAAGTTAACTACCTGTACGGTTCAAAGGATATGAACCTCTTCGATACGCTGTCACCAATGATGATGGGGTTTTTCATATTTTTCTTTGTATTTTTGATTGCAGGAGTATCTTTTCTCCGGGAGAGAATCAGCGGAACCCTGGACAGGATATTGGCAACACCATTAAAGAGAAGAGAGATTGTTTTTGGATACTTCCTTGGGTTTGGGGCATTCATAGCATTACAGACACTGCTTATTCAGCTGTTTATGTTCTATGGCTTAAATATTGATATAAAGGGCAATTTCTTCACAGTACTCCTTATTAACCTGATACTTGCAGGAGGGTCGCTGTCCCTGGGGACGTTCCTATCCTCCTTTGCCAGAAATGAACTTCAACTCTTTCAATTTGTTCCGGTCATAATAGTGCCTCAGATATTATTCAGCGGAATATTCAATTTAGCGGAAGCTCCAACCTGGGTGAGTATACTTTCCAAGGTGTTTCCTCTGACATATGGTGCGGAAGCGCTGAAGAATGTTGCGCTCAAGGGATATAGCCTAAGTGAAGTTTCCTTTGATGTTTTTATTCTTTTCGGATATGCAGTATTGTTCATAGTATTAAATATCCTGACACTGAAAAAATATAGGAAGATGTAGAAGAGAAGGCGTTTCTCAGTCCCTTTAGGGATAGGGAAATGTCTTTTTTTTGTGTGTAGGCTTAAATTCAATTTATAGATGTGTGAGTTTATATTTTAGTTTGTCACCTCCGAAAAATCGTTGAAGATTCGATATTTTCTTCGGTGAGTTTGTTAATGTTTAAACTCACACATCTTTATATAGAACCCAAAAAGTCTATTACATTCTGCCTTCGCAAAAATCCGTGAAGATTGGATATTTTGCTCGGCACAATGTGAGACTTTTAATGGGTTCTATATATTTAACAATAATTGATGAATAGGAAGTATCATTGTAAATATATGTTGAAAAATATGTATTAAATGGTATAATTTATATGAACAACATGGATAGTCATTATCGCAGTTAGTGAGGACTCACTGTCAGACAATATTGGATGAAATGTATTATTTAAAATCTGATACCGGAACTAGCGGTAGAACGGGGGATATTATGAAAATTATCAGTATCGCAACTTTAAAGGGCGGTGTTGGAAAGACAACCACCGCAATAACTCTTGCCAGTATTTTAGCAGCCGAGTATAACAAAAAGGTTTTACTGATTGATGCAGATCCGCAGGCCAACAGTACCAGTTTTATGAGGATTGATGAAACAGAAGCAAACTATCTCAGTATCAAGAATTTAATAGAAGACATAAATATCCCGGTAGAAACCATTGTGCGGGATACTCTTGTTGAAAACCTATACATTATAGGCAGCACAATATTGCTGACTGGAACGGAGATGAAACTTGTAACTCAGCCTGCCAGGGAATTTATTATGAGGAGATATATCAAGAAAAACAAGGAATTCTTCGACAAGTTTGACTATATTATTTTTGACACCAATCCCAGCATGAATATAATCAACCAGAATGTATTCGTCATTTCGGATTCCATAATACTCCTAAGTGATGTAGGCATAGGGGCCTTCAAGGGTATTGAGCTGTTCGATTTCCTATGGGAGGATATTATTGAAAAGCTGGATACCAGAAATAATGTAAAGGCTCTGCTGCTCACGAAGGTTAAAAGTAGGACAAACCTATCAAAGGAGTATAGGGCCTACCTGTCAGAGGATGAGTTCGCCAGCAGGATATTGCTCGATTCATTTATAAAGGATAGTATCAAGCTTGCAGAATCGGAGCTGGAACAAAAACCGATAAATTTGTTCAGATCAAAATGTTCCAGTGCCGAAGAATACAGGCAGGTTGTAAAGGAGTTATTTGAGAGAGAAGTTATTTAATCATTTCATAATATATAAGAGCCTGCCTTTTAGTGGTAGGCTTTTACTATTGCCTTATAGCCAACTCCTCTTCAGACGGAGAATACTCACAGGTATATCCTCCTGCCTAATTCCTCCAAAGCCTATGAATATACGCGTGGGATACTTACAGTCCTGATTATACCAATACTGGGAGGTGGGACTGACACCCACGCCGGATTCAGCTGCTCGGATTATCAATTCCTTTTCATCCATTCCATTATTCACATTTATGAGCACATGCAGGCCTGCGTCCTTTCCAATTATCTCAACCCTGGAGCCCAGGACTGCAGTAATGGAATCTATCAGAATATCATGCTTCTTCTTATATATATTCCTCATTCTTTTTATATGTCTGTTCCAAAACCCCTGCTCCATGAAAAGCTGAAGAGCCTTTTGATTCAATCTGGAAACCGGCTGCTCATAAATACTATACCTTGCCTTGTAAATATAGAGAAGTTTTTCAGGAAGAACCATATAACTTATACGAATAGAAGGAATAAGCGACTTTGAAAAAGTTCCGAGATATATTACACTTCCGCTGGTATCGAGGCCCTGGAGTGCAGGAATGGGTTTGCTCTGATATCTGAATTCTCCGTCATAATCATCCTCTATTATAAAGCCGCCTTTTCTCTGAGCCCATTTCAGGAGCATCAATCTTTTTGACACGGGCATCACCATTCCGCAGGGAAACTGGTGGGAAGGTGTGATATAAGCTATTTTTGAGGGACTTTCATCCAGAGACGCTATATCTATACCGTCGGAATCCACCGGTATCGGTACAATGTTAAAATTATTATCGATAAATACTTTCCTTGCGCCGTTATAACCAGGTTCTTCAAAGGCAACACTATCTCCGACCTCTCTCAGGATAATACTTAGCATGCTCAGGCTCTGCTGAGTGCCGGCACCGATTAATATCTGCTCCGGCCTGCATTTTACCCCACGGGAAAGAAATAGATAACGGGATATCTGTTCTCTGAGTTCCAATTCTCCCTGATGTTCCCCATAGTTCAGTAATTCACTCATATCTGAATGTACACATTGATTTAGGACCTTCCTCCATAGGGCGTAAGGAAAACTATCCAAATCTATCTGAGCGTTGCGGAGGTCAAAGGAGTATTTTACGGTGTTTTTTTGGGGGTTGATTTTATCATTAAATGAGTCAGGTACCTCAATGTGCCTTATTATATGATGATGTATTTCCTCGACATAAATTCCGGAGCGCCACTGGCTTGAGACATACCCTTCGGAAAGCAGCTGTTCGTAGGCAGTTACTACAGTATTCCTGCTGATATTCAAATGCTTTGAAAGTGTTCTGATTGAGGGAAGCTTCTCTCCTGATTTTATATCCTCCTCCAAGATTGAGGTTTTGATATACTCATATAACTGAGTATACAGCGGTTTGTTGCCATCAGTCCTGAGTTCAGGGGTTAATTCCAGCATGTTTACCTCCGTCTGTACCCATTGAAAAAATGAAAATTGTGCCTTTGTTAGAGTACAATATATATTTATAATTATTATAACACTAAAACCAAATGAACATATAAATGTGTGAGTTTATATTTTAATTTTCACCTCCGAAAAATCGGTGAAGATTCGATATTTTCTCCGGTGAATTTTTTAATGTTTAAACTCACACATACTAAAGGGTTTTACAAACGAAGCTTAACTTATACATGCTTCAAAATACTGAATCTTCAACAGTTTTTGAGCATGTATAAGTTAATATCCAAGTTGAAAACCCTATAATAACGAGGTGAGCGGTTATATGACTAATTATGTAAGTGGAAAAGTGACATTGCAGAGTGACTTTTTCTGTGGAACTAATCCTATAGATTTGATTGAGGAATATGGAAGTCCGTTATATGTTTATAATGAGAAGATATTGAGGAGCAGATGCAGAGAATTAAGGAGTTTACTAAAATATCCCCGGTTTCAGGTGCAATTTTCCGCCAAGGCTAACAGCAATCTTACCCTGCTTCAGATTGTGAGGGAGGAAGGCCTAAAGGTAGATGCCATGTCCCCGGGAGAAATATATATACAGATGAAAGCAGGTTTTTCTCCGGAGGATATATTCTATGTCTGCAATAATGTATCTGCCGATGAGATGAAGTTTGCTGTGGAGCGGGGTATTACCGTCAGCGTGGATTCTGTTTCACAGCTTGAGCTTTTCGGAAAAGTAAATCCTGGAGGGAAAGTGGCAGTCAGATTTAATCCGGGAGTCGGTGCAGGCCACAATGAAAAGGTGGTAACCGCCGGGAAACGAACTAAATTTGGCGTGGATCCTGAATTGATCAATGAGATTAAGGATGTATTAAACAAGTATGATTTGAAAGTGGTAGGAATAAATCAGCACATAGGATCCTTGTTTATGGAAGGTAAGCCTTATTTGGACAGTGTAAAAGCGCTGCTTGATATCGCCGGACAGTTTAGTTCTCTTGAATTTATAGATATGGGAGGCGGCTTTGGTGTGCCGTATCATAAACAGCAGGGAGAAGAAAGGCTTGATCTTGAAGCTCTGGGAATCGAGTTGGATAAGGTAATAGCAGAATGGGTACAGGGTTATGGAAGAGAGATAACTATTAAAGTTGAGCCGGGAAGGTATGTTGTTGCAGAGAGCGGCATCATTTTGGGAACGGTGCATACCGTAAAAAACAATTATGGGAAGAAATATATAGGAACGGACATCGGCTTTAATGTCCTTGCAAGGCCGGTTATGTACAATTCACATCATGATATTGAGGTTTACAGGAAATCGGATGCCAAATCAGCAGTTAATGAGCCTGTAACAGTAGTAGGCAATATATGTGAAAGCGGCGACATAATAGCAAAGGAGAGGCTGCTTCCGGAAATATTTGAAGAGGATATTATCGGAATACTTGACTGCGGAGCGTATGGCTGCGTAATGAGCTCCAACTATAACAGCAGATTGAGGCCTGCGGAGATTTTGATCAGAAAGTGTGGAGAAGTACAAGTTATTAGAAGAAGGGACACATTAGAAGACTTGGTGAGAAATTTTTAGGATTTCCGCATCTATATATGAAAAAGGTGGGTCAATCAGACCCGCCTTTTATCTTACGGAACAAAACAGAAAGCCAGTCTTATAATCAAAAGTACAGGAACTTTCAACACTTCTTTCATGATACCAGCCGCTGTATATCTCTTCATACTTTTCTAAAAAGTTGTCATTTGCTCCAAATTTCAATACAAGCTTTTGTTCTGAACCTGTTGCCGCGTC
>JAUZPH010000016.1 GCA_030706065.1 Bacillota bacterium
CCCAGTACTTCCTTTTTGTCATTGCCTATCCATACAGAACCGCTTAGATATGGGGTAAGCCCGCAGAACCAAAGGTCTTTCTTATCTGTGGTAGTACCGGTCTTACCGGAGATAGGCATATCTCCAAATTTCGCTCTGCTTCCGGTTGCTCCGCTCAATGAAGATGTAGGCCCTTTAAGCAAGTCATACATAACATATGCACTCTGCGGGGACAATACTTTTCTCGTAACAGGCTTGTTTTCAAGTAAAACCTTTCCTGTTTTATCGACAACTTTTGTATAAAGTATCGGAGAGGTGTAAACACCATTATTGCCAAAGGTCCCATAGGCTGCTGCCATATGAAGGGTATTGGATCCTTCGAACTGGCCCAGTGCAAGGGCTGCTATACTTTTGCTATCCCTATCATTAAAAGTAATACCATATTTCTCCGCATAAGCCAGACCGGTTTTCAAGCCTATTTGATATTCAAGCTTTACTGCAACCAGGTTTAGAGACCTTCTTAATGCTTCACGGATTGTCATATAACCTCTGAAAATAGGTTCATCATCTTTTGGGTTATAGGGCTTGCCGTTATCAGGCCACTGTTTGCCTATTTCTACCGGCAGTGGGGAGTCCTCAACGACAGTACCGGCGGTAGCAATTTTTGTATCGATGGCCGGTGAATAAACTGTAAGGGGTTTAATTGAGGAACCTGTAGGCCTGATATATTTGTCTGAAGCCGCCCGGTTGTATGAATTGGCAGGCTGCTGGCCTCTTCCTCCTATAATTACTTTAACTTCACCGGTATGGTAGTCCATTATTACCGCGGAAGCCTGGGGTTGAGCTACATTGTTGATATCATTGATATTTCCCCTTTGACCAGAGCCGAAATACTTATTATCATTTATAATATTTTGTGTAGAATCTTGAAGATTTTTATCCATGGTGGTGTATATCTTCAAGCCTCCATACATAAAGAGCTTCTCAACCTCGTCCGAGGTATAATGGTAATTCGCTATCAAATCAGCCTTTACCTGATCCATGGCAGGCCTGGAAAACCATTCATAATTCAATCTGTTTGCGGCCTGGGAAGATGAAGGAGTATCAAACACAAGTTTACCTGCATCAATGTCTTTTACAGCCTGCGTATACTGGGCTTCATCTATCCTATTGTTTTCCCTCATCTTGTAAAGAACAGTTTTTGTTCTGTCTATGTAGTACTTTGGATTCTTCTTTGCAAAATCATTAAGATAGGAGTACCTGGAGGGGTTCTGGGTTACACCTGCTATGTATGCACATTGTATCAGGTCAAGCTGGCCTACATTTTTATTAAAATACTGCTGGGCTGCTTCTTGTACACCATATATAGTGCCGCCTAAAGGGATGGTATTTAAATAAGCTTCAAGAATCTGATCCTTGCTCAAGGCTTTTTCGAGCTGTGTAGCAAGATACATTTCCTGAACCTTTCTCTTCATACTTACTTCATTGGTAAGAATGGTGTTTTTAAGTAGCTGCTGGGTGATGGTTGAACCGCCATTAAGGCCGTCCTGGTTACCTACAATATTTTTAAGGTCTGTAAAGGCAGAACTGGCGATTCTTTTTATGTCGATTCCGTTATGAGATTCGAAACGCTCGTCCTCAATGCTTATAAAGGCATACTGCAGGTTCTTGGGAATATCCTTCAGTGACACGACTTCCCTCTTCACAAGAGTAGGAGCTTCATCCATAGGCTGTCCCTGATTATCGTACAATACGGAAGGCTCATCAAGAACCAGAATACTGTTCAGGTCGAGCTCCGGTGCGGTTTTTATCATCGCCAGTACTACTCCTCCAATGGCAACGCCCGCTAAAAGGCAGATGGAAAGTATACTTATTATGGAATATTTAATTATATTCTTTAATCGCTTTCTCTTTTTCTTCGTTTTCATAAAGCCTCCTTAAAAACTAACATACCTATTATTTTCCCCAATTCTAAATTATTATAACATATAAATAAAAAATAATGAATGATGGGATATTACTTTTATATTCTTCAGTGGTATAAGTATGCATATAAATTAAATATAAGGAATAGAAATCTGCGCACCAGGTTTTGTATGCAACAATATATTCGGGGTGGGAGGTTTGAATTTTAAGAAGAGAATAACTATTCTATTACTTTGCCTTCTTATAAGTTTCAATGTATTTATATATTTGTTCGACAGAACGGTAATGCCGACAGTAATGACCGTTGCTGACGGAGAAATGAGGGCAAAGGCTGCGGAGACCATCAACAGCTGCATTCTTCAGGAATTAGATAGCAGTTTCGACTACGATAAAATTATCAAGGTGGAAAAAGACAGCAGCGGAAATATTGTAATGCTTAAAGCTGATACTTTGAAATTAAATGAGATTGCCTGCAGCATTGTATTGAAATCTCAGGAGGATTTAAAGAAGCTCGGAAACGTGGGTATCAAGCTTCCCATAGGCTACATATCCAGAAATAATATTCTATCGGAATTCGGCCCCAGTATAACGGTAAAGATGCAGCCCATAGGTTACATTCAGACAAAATTCTATTCCACCTTTGAAAGCGCAGGGATTAATCAGACAAGGCACAGAATTTTTATTGAGGTCAGTTCAAAAGTGCGGATAATAATACCCCTGAAAAGCAGTGAAATAGAAGTTGTACATCAGATACCGGTATGTGAAACAATAATAGTGGGCAAGGTGCCGGATAATGCAATAAATCTGGATATGAACGGTGCCGGATACTCACTGCCTAACAAGTAAGAGACAGGAAGAAAAAGGAGCTGCCCTACGGATATAGAGCAGCTCCAAAAGAAACTATTTTTCTTCCCAGTTGAATATATATGGTACATTTCTGAAATAATCACCGTAGTTAAGACCATAACCCACAACAAATACATCTGGAATCTGAAAACCGCAGTAGTCAGGTTTTATGTCAGCCTTCCTTCGCTCCGGTTTGTCAAGCAGGGCACAGGACTTTACAGTGGCGGCACCCTTCGACTTTACATAGTCCATTACGAATTTCATCGTGATGCCTGAATCCACAATGTCATCTACAACAAGAACGTCATAGCCGGTTATATCATCGGGCAGATCATTTACTATCATAACATTGCCGGAAGTCTCTTCGCTGTTGCCATAACTTGATGTTGTCATGAAGCCGATTTTCACAGGCGCGTCAATATATCTCACCAGGTCTGCAGTAAATATGAAACTGCCTCTTAAAAGGGATAGAACGTACAGGTTCTTGTCTTTGTAATCCTCTGCAATGGTGTATCCCAGTTCCTTAATCCTGCCTTTTATCTTCTCCTCTGTTATCAATATATTCCTTTTTTTATCTTCCATGATGTCCTCCCAGGTTTATCCAACATAATATTTACAATATTGCTTTTATAGTATAAAATTAATTGATAGTTGTCAAGATACCTATTAACAGGCTTATGCAGAGTTTGAAATACATAATGCGAATTAGGAGTGATGATAGTGATATATGGAGATATAGAAGGCGTAAGAGATATTATTTTAAACGAACTGGAGGAAATTTATGATATTAAGCTCCCGAAAGACGAAATTATAAATGAAGATATTGCAAATAGGATGCACCGGTTAACCCTCATCCTCAATCGTGAAATCAGTACCGCTGTGGATAGAAAAGGACATGTCAAATACGTTTGTATCGGCGACAGCAGCAGTGTTGATATCCCTCTCATCGATATAAAAGAAAAGAGATTGTCAGGAGTCAGGGTCATACATACTCACCCAAACGGAATATCAAGATTATCTGCATTGGATACTTCCGCTCTTCTGCGCCTAAAGCTTGACTGTATAGCAGCAATTGCTGTCAGTGATGGCAAGGAGCCTGAGATTACTATTGGTTTTTGTGATGTAATTGACGGTATACTTGGTACGGTGATGATCGAGGATCTAACAATAGAAGAGGCACAAAGCTATAACTTTTTAGATAGGCTTTCGATAATAGAAAGAGCTATAATGGACAATGAGATAGAAGAGGACACATCGGAGAGAGCAGTCATCGTAGGTTGTGATACCGAGGAGAGCCTGGAGGAACTGGGAGAACTGGCAGCTGCCTGCGGCGTTAAAGTTGTGAGTGATGTGTTTCAAAAGAGGGCTAAAATAGATACTGTGTACTATGTAGGCAGCGGAAAAGTCAGGGAGATTGCCATGCTTGCTCAGGCAGTAAGAGCCAATGTTGTCATTTTTGATGATGAACTCTCCGGGTCCCAGGTTAGAAATCTTGAAGAGGCATTGGGATTTAAAGTCATAGACAGAACCACACTGATACTGGATATCTTTGCAAGAAGGGCAAAGACAAAGGATGCCAAGATTCAGGTGGAATTGGCACAGCTGAAATACAGACTGCCAAGGCTAACGGGACTTGGAATAGTATTGTCAAGGACCGGCGGTGGGATAGGTACAAGAGGGCCGGGAGAGAAAAAGCTCGAGACTGACAGGAGACATATTAAAGAACAGATTTATGATTTGAAAAGAGAATTGGATAAGATTCAAAAGGTAAGAGAAGTCCAAAGGGAAAAGAGAAGCAGGGATAATGTGCCGAAAGTATCTCTTGTCGGTTACACCAATGTAGGAAAATCTACTTTGAGAAACAAACTCTGCGATGTGGCGCTTCCAAAGGAAGGCAGTACAAAGGAAAAGGTATTTGAGGCAGACATGTTATTTGCCACCCTTGATACGACCACAAGAGCCTTGAGTTTAAGGGACAACAGAATCATAACCTTGACGGATACTGTAGGATTTGTAAGAAAGCTGCCCCATGATCTGGTGGAAGCCTTTAAATCCACCCTTGAAGAGGTTATCTTTTCAGATTTGCTGATTCATGTTGTGGACTGCGCCTCCCCGGAGGTTAAGGAACAAATAGGAGCAGTGGAGAATGTTTTGATGGAACTGGATGCTTTGAAAATCCCAAAGATAATGGCCCTGAACAAGGTTGACAAAGTGAGCAGGGAATACCTGGATGTACTAAAGGCGGATTACATAAATAAGGAGAATTATCTGGATATCATTGAAATATCCGCTGTTGAGGGAACAAATCTCGATAAATTGCTGGATTGCATTGGGGAAAATCTTCCCGTTAAGCTTTCTGCGGTACAGCTCCTCATACCATACAGTGACAGTTCTGCAGCAGCATTTCTTCACAGAAATGCAAACATCATTATTGAGGAGTACAGGGATGATGGAATATACATCGAAGCTCAGGCAGATGAAGAGGTTATTAATAAATCAAAGTCATATATAATATAGGAAGGCGACCGCCTTCTTATATTTTTATATGCAATTGGAAAAGATATTATATAGGTTATTAACTGGGATAATATTAGAGAGGTGTGAGATGATGAAGATATGCCCCCTTTGTAATACTATGTATGAGCCAAAATTTCTGTGTGAAAATTGTTCCGGCCTGCTCAAGGACAAGGGAAGGCTTCAGGAATACCTTGGTCCATATAGTGCAGATATGCCTATAGAAAACTATGAATACTGCACTCACATTTACAAGTGCAGTATATGTGGAAGACTTGAAAAACATGAAATAAGAATGGTTTTATACTGATGATTTTGAGTTTGTACAGCAATTATCTCGTGTTATCTAATCTGTTTATTGTTTTTATTGCTGTATGTATTATAATAATTATGGAAACTGTATTTTTTATACCAAAGTTTTTTATCTTGTATTACAGGTTAATATAATTTGGAGGTGAGATGTTGGAAAAAGCAGTAGTGCAATACCAGAGAGTCTTTAACAGGACCATAGACAGATTGAAAGCCAATGACCATGTACTGGCGGTTATGGTCTTTGGAAGTATGGTGACAGGTGACCTTTGGGATGAATCCGACATAGATTTTTTCGTAATAACAAAAGAGTATCCGGAAACACTGAAGAATATATACACTGATGAAAAAGGAATATCTGTACATATAAAGATAATGAATAAAGAGAAGTTTCTGCAGCTCCATGAGAGTGATTTAAAAGGAGGATTTATCCACAGGATTTTCGCTTCATCACGATTGGTTTTTTCAAGGGATATGGAACTGACTAACAGATACAACAGTGGAAGGTATTACCCGGATGTAGACAGAGAGCGGTGGAATATGGTCTATCTTGGCAGGGTGTTAAAGAATATAAGTCTGTGCAGAAAGTATCTTTCCGGCGGAAAAATACTGACAGCATACAGTATCTGCGTTTCCTGCATAGAGGAATATTCAAGATTGTATGTGAATTTCTCCGGGCATATGATAAGCAAGGATGCCATTGCTACTGCTATGAATTTGAATAACAACTTTAAAAGCTGCGTGGAGGACCTCTTCTGCAATAATGGAGAAATGGAGGACCTCATCAGAAAAACCATCGATTTTATCAACGGCGAGATAGATCAAAATATAAAAAACATTGCCAGGCTGCTCATTGAATCCATGGAGAAGTGTCAAGGGATGGCTAGTTCAGAAGACATAAAAAATGACAAGCTATATGAAAGCTATGACATAGAAATGGAAGAAATACTGAAGGAACTTTGGAAAAAGAATATAATCAAGAAGGGCAGCCGGGATTATAATCTTTCCAATGGAAAAACTGTGATACAGGAGAATGTTTATTATATATGAGCCATTTCAATATAATACTGAAGGATAATGAGGTTCCAAAGTATATTCAAATACAACTTCATATCAAGAAACTGATTGACCTGAATAGATTGAAGGACGGTGAAAAGCTTCCACCCATAAGGGAATTGTCAGAGAGCCTTGGTGTCAATAAGTCAACCGTCATAAATTCCTATAAAAAGCTTGAAGAAGAGGGATATATAGTACAGAAGATAGGAAGCGGTACCTTTGTAAAGAAAAAGGACGGATTTAAAAACATAAAGAGACAGTATTCCGAGATGTTTAAAAAGATCAATTCCGATATGCTCAAGAGCTACATTGATTTCACCGGAGAGACCACAAACAGTACATTTTTTCCGGTGAATGTATTTAAGGAAGTCATAAATGATGTGCTTGAAAGAGACGGTGTAAATGCCTTGGTCTATCAGGAACTGCTCGGTTATGAAGGGCTTCGCAAGAGCATTGTCGGGAATTTTTGGGGGAATTCTGTCAGTGCAGAAGATGTCCTTATTGTATCCGGTGCCCAGCAGGGCCTGGATATAATTTCAAAAGCCCTGCTCGGCAGCAGAGACTGTGTTGTTATGGAGAAGCCGACCTACAGCGGTGCTCTTGCAGTTTTCAACTGGAAAAGAGCTGAAATTCATGAAATAGATATAGAGGAAGACGGGATAAACACAACGGAATTGGAAAATATACTGAAACGGAACAAAGTTAAATTCCTGTATGTCATGAGTTATTTTCAAAATCCAACAGGGATAACCTATTCCAGGGAGAAAAAGCTGGAAATATTAAGGCTGGCGGATATCTATGACTTTTATATTATAGAGGATGACTATCTTTCGGAGCTCATCTATAATCCGGAAATCCGGTATGAGAGTTTTAAAAGCATGGATACAGGGAACAGAGTAATCTATATAAAGAGCTTCTCAAAGATTTTCCTGCCAGGAATCAGGATAGGATATGTGTTAGCCCCACCAAAGTTTAAGGAAGCCATTCAAAATGCAAAGATCAATTCTGATATCTCTACCTCCAGTTTGATGCAGAGGGCCTTGGAATTATATATAAATACCGGTTACTGGAGAAATCATATTGCAAATTTGAATGATATATATATAGTAAGATATTCCTTTATGCTTGAATTACTTCGGAAATATCTCGGTGATTTGGCTCATTTCAAGGCGCCGGGAGGTGGGTTCAACTTTTATTTAAAGCTGAGGGGGGATATAATAATTGATTCCTTTGACCTCTTCAACCGGTGCAGAAGGTCCAAGGTTTTGATAACCCCCGGAGCAATGTTCTACAGGAATGTTGAGGATGGAAGAAGATGCTTCAGAATAGGCTTTTCCCAGACTGATGAAAAGGATATTGAAGAAGGACTTAAGAAGATACGAAAAATTATCTTAGGTTCTGATTAATGATAGTGTGAATATTTTAAGCGTTTTAATTGACAATTGACATTTGACAATTGACAATTAATGATGAAATTCAGCTTTGCTGAATTTCTCGAATTATTATAAGATTTTTCTTAGCAATGCTAAGAAAAATCATCCTTAATTGTCCATTGTACATTCTCAATTGTCAATTAAGTGGAAAATGTTGTTTTCAACACAATTCCTTAACATAACACAATTTATAAAAAAGACAGGTGTAAGATATGAGTTATAAGACGGTAAAAGAACAGGCTTCTGCTGAATACGAGGAAAAGAAATCGGTTTTTATCGGCAGCGTCTGCAGGGTTGAAAGCGAGGAACAGGCCAGGGAATTCATTAACGGTGTCAAGGTAGCTCACCGTGAGGCCAGGCATAACGTATATGCCTATATTATCGGCAGAAACAGAGAGATCCAACGCTACAGTGACGATGGAGAGCCCCAGGGAACCGGAGGCATACCGGTGCTGGAGGTAATAAAGCGCAATGAACTCTGTGATACCATTGTGGTGGTAACGAGATATTTTGGAGGGACTCTCCTTGGAGCAGCAGGATTGGTACGTGCCTATTCAAAGGCCGCTTCCCTTGCGGTGAAAGAGGCAGGAACCTTCCAGAAGGTAAAAGCTGTGCTTTTTAAGTTTAAGATTGATTACGATCTCCTTGGGAAGATAGAGTATACTTTCTCAAAGAATGGTTGGCAGCTCGTGAATACGGAATATGCCGATAAGGTACTTTTGAGTATGCTATATGAAAGCGGGGATGCCGAGAGGATAAAAGCTGGCCTAAAAGAGATGACCTATGGTAAATTCGAGCCGATTTCTGAAGAAGAAGGGGATTATTTCAAGGAAGATGATACCATACTTATGGATGTAAAATAATTTTAGACTGAACAGGTGCCGATACTAAATTTCCTTATTGGACTTTTTCAGGTTTTATGTTATAATATTTGCGGATTTAGTTGAATAAGGAATTTGATTATCTTATAGAATATGAATCGATTTATTGGGAGGAGTATAGAAATGTCCGGACATTCAAAATGGCATAATATCCAAGCGAAAAAAGGAAAAGCCGATGCCCAGAGGGGAAAGATATTTACAAAAGTCGGCAAGGAGATAGCTCTTGCTGTTAAAAACGGTGGTCCAAACCCCGATATAAACTCCAAGCTTAAAGATGTAATTGCAAAGGCCAAGGCAAGCAATATGCCTCAGGATACTATAATCAGAGCTATCAAAAAAGGTTCCGGGGATATGGATGGAGTAAATTATGAAGAAATAGTATATGAAGGCTATGGGCCTTCCGGTATAGCAGTTATTGTCAATGTTCTCACCGACAATAAAAACAGGAGCGCAGGCAATGTAAGACATGCTTTCACCAAACACGGCGGAAATATGGGTTCTACAGGCTGTGTGGCATTCATGTTCCAGGAAAAGGGCGAAATAGTTATTGAGAAAAACGATTCCGTGGATGAGGATGAACTCATGATGATGGCGCTGGATGCCGGAGCAGAAGACTTCTCCTCCGAGGATGAAGTATATATAATAACAACTGCAACGGAGGATTTCGGTTCAGTAAGAGAAGCTTTAGAGGGTAATAGTCTGGAATTCCTTGAAGCAGATGTGAAGATGATTCCGGATACATATACTCAGATTGATGAAGAAACGGCAGTGAGGTTCCAAAAGATGCTGGATGCACTTGAGGATGACGATGACGTTCAGGACGTGTTCCACAACGCTGAGTTCCCAGATGGATGGGAAGGTTAAGTTTTTTGAACTATTAAGGGGGTAGAGGTTTCTGCCTCTTTTTTTGTTTTTCTCCTTATTAATTTATGAACAACGCATTTTATGTCGTTTCTTCATTGAAAAAAATATGTACATTACAGAAGGAATTTAAAGGGCTTTGTAGAATAGGTTTCTTATAATACAATTATTTGAGATATCCTGCTATGAGACAAATTAAAGAAAATTTTAATATTACGTATAGGGGGAGAAGAATATGAAGCTGAAATTTGGACAGATCCGGGACTTGTATAATAATATTTGTATAAAGATAGAGGAATACGAGGAGGCAATAAAGAAGCTGCTGGATATTACCATGGTGGATTCGAGCAACAAGGGAATTATTGAAGAGGCAGTTTCGAAGGAAAATAACGAGCCGGTACAGATGCTCATTAACAGGCTTAATGTTCTGTACAGAGATTTAAGCAAGGTCGAAAACAGTGAATTCGAGGCTAATCTCGATGATGGCCTGCTCAGATATTTGGAAGGATATGAGGAATAAGCACTTTCTGCAGATGCGGAAATTTAAACCTTAAGTATTCGCCTGAGAAAATATCGAATCTTCAACGATTTTTCCGTATGTAAAATTTCATCATATATCGCAACAATAAAATATCCAATCTTCACGGATTTTTATTGTTGCTGATTCAAAAGAAATTTTACATACCGGGCGATAAATTAAAATATAAATTTCCGCATCTCTAAAGTGCCTTTTCTTTTTTATTGAATAAAATATGCAAAAAGTGTAAATAATATCACCAAGGAGTGGTATTATGAAGTTGAAAAAATATGATTATGTTTTTTTGAGCATACTGGTTATTATAATAACCTTTACCGTCAGCTTCAGAAGTGCTGTAAAAATATATGGGGAAGGTTCCAAAAGCACCAAAAGTGGAACTCAAAATATAGGTAAGCTTACTAGTGGGACAGCCCTTGAGAAAATACTTGCCGATAATACCGTTATATTACTGCAACTTCAGAAGGATGGAGAGGTTATAAGCACGAAAAAGATATCCGTAGCAGAAATGAAGAGGGATATGACAGGAGAATGTACACTTACAAACCTGAAGAAATATTATCTGTCAAGGAATTTTAACTTTCTGAGTGAAGGCAGTGATGGTATAACCTTTATCAAGGAAAGCAAGTGTATTCCTCAGAAATATTACCTTGGCATAACGGATGAAGGTTTTGCTGCAATATTCAAGTGTAATAATGAAGGAGTTCTGTTCATTGAGGATAAATTCAATGATGTATCCGACAGGGATGCCGAATCCCTGCAGGAGACTGACAAAAAAGCACTGGAGAATAATGATTATCAATTTGATACTAAGGATGATGCTCTAGATGCGCTGATGGAGATCTGTTCATAAAACCTTGGCATGTATTATGCCGAGGTTTTTTTTGCTTGGATTTATGATTGTGATAAAGGATAACGTTGAAAACTACAGTATCTTATTAATAAATTGACAATTGAGAATGGGCAATGGACAATTAAGGATGATTTTTCTTAGCTTCGCTAAGAAAAATCTTAAGTTTATATTTAAAGAAATTCAGCTTTACTGAATTTCAACCTTAATTGTCAATTGTCAAATGTCCATTGTCAATAAATAAGCTTAAAATATCAACACTATATTAAACGGGATCCGATTAAAATATAGAGCTTGTAAGTCCAAGACAGTTTTATTATTGAATTATTTATTTGGTGATGGTAAAGTATAATATGATGAAATTTATCGTTTTAAAGATGAATTAAAAAAATAAATTTCCGCAGCTACACGCGTTATATTGGGAGGAAGCTTTATGTATGAATATATAAAGGGCGGTTATAAAGGATTTTACAAGGATTATGCCGTTATTGAAAATGGCGGCATAGGATACAAGATTCATGTTCCGGGGAGCACACTGACGAAGCTTCCGAAGATAGATGATGAGGTTATGCTTTATACCTATCATATGGTAAGGGAAGACTTTATCGGACTCTATGGATTTATGACAAGAGAAGAGCTTGAAATGTTTATTCAACTCTTGAATATCAATGGCGTGGGAGCAAAGGCTGCCCTTTCAATTCAGTCCATACTGGATGTAGACAGAATAAGATATGCTATTGCCACCGGAGATGAAGCTTCACTGACCCGGGCACCGGGAGTTGGAAAAAAGCTTGCTCAGAGAATCATTTTGGAACTAAAGGACAAGGTTAAGGATGTGAAGGTGGGGGGAGCAGAAACAACCGGAGGAGTGGCGGTAGAGGCCTCCAACTACGGCGAGGCGGTAGAGGCTTTGATGGCTCTGGGATATTCGGAAAGAGAATGCACAGCGGTATTAAAAAATGTGGATATTAGCGGATCCCTTGAGGTTATCATAAAGAATGCCTTAAGACTTCTTATGAATTGAGAGGGTTATTGTAATGGATGATGAGAGAATTTTGTCAGCAGAAAACTCAATTGAGGATAACAATGCGGAATTAAGTCTGAGGCCACAGAGGCTCAATGAATATATAGGACAGAAAAAAGTAATAGATAAGCTGAGAGTTTTTATTAAAGCAGCCCAAAAACGTAAAGAGGCACTGGATCATGTGCTTTTATACGGTCCTCCTGGCCTTGGAAAGACAACTTTAGCAAATATAATCGCAAAAGAAATGGGCGGGACTCTTAAGATAACTTCGGGGCCTGCCATTGAAAGGGCCGGTGACCTGGCTGCCATACTTACAACACTTAATAATAATGATGTGCTTTTCATCGATGAAATACATAGATTAAATAGAAGTGTGGAAGAAATATTATATCCGGCTATGGAAGATTATGCCCTGGATATAGTCATCGGAAAAGGCGCATCTGCAAAATCCATCCGGTTGGATCTGCCAAAATTCACTCTGATAGGTGCCACCACCAGAATCGGCCTCCTGACCTCACCGCTCAGGGACAGATTTGGGGTATTATGCTCCATGGAGTTTTATGAATGTAATGAACTCAAGGAAATCATAGTGAGGTCCGCTGAGGTTTTGAGCTGCAGTGTTGAAGAGGAAAGCGCCTTTGAAATTGCCCGAAGGTCCAGAGGAACCCCCAGAATTGCAAACAGGCTGTTAAAAAGAGTCAGGGATTACTCCCAGGTAAAAGGGGATAAATCTATAATCCTCTCTGATGCGAAAGAGGCACTGGAGCTTCTGGAGGTGGATGAAGAGGGCTTTGACAGAATAGACAACAGGATTTTGGAGGCAATAATCGACAACTTCTCCGGTGGTCCGGTAGGAATAGAGACACTGGCATATTTTATCGGAGAAGAATTGGATACCATTGAGGATGTGTATGAACCCTATCTTCTTCAGAAGGGTTTCATAATAAGGACACCCAGGGGAAGGGTGGCTACGGATAAGGCCTATGCCCATACAAAAAGGAAGAATACCAGAGAAGACACTGAGCAGGTTTCTTTTTTGGGTGAAGAATAATACAAGAAGTAGGTGTTGATGTTGAGAGTGAGTGACTTTAAGTTTGAGCTTCCTGAAGAATTGATAGCTCAACATCCTTTGGAAAACAGGGATGAATCAAGACTCATGGTTTTAGACAGGGAAACAGGAGAGATAAGCCATGGGATATTTAAGGACATATTAAAATATTTAAATAGCGGAGACTGCCTTGTGTTAAATAATACAAGGGTGATGCCTGCCAGGCTGATAGGAGAGAAATTGGATTCCGGAGGTAAAATAGAATTTCTGCTGTTGAAAAGAACTGCCGGCAGATGCTGGGAGTGCCTTGCAAAGCCCGGCAAGAGGGCCAAGGTAGGCAGTGAATTCGTATTTGGAAATGGAATTCTAAAGGCAAGGGTGACGGATATTGTAGAGGAAGGCAACAGGATAGTAGAATTTCAATATGAAGGAATCTTTGAAGAGATTTTGGATGAATTGGGACAGATGCCGCTGCCTCCATATATAACGGAAACTCTGGAGGATAAGGAAAGGTATCAGACCGTATATTCAAAGACTGTGGGCTCCGCGGCGGCTCCCACTGCTGGGCTGCATTTCACGAAGGAGCTCTTAAAGAGTTTGGAGGATAAAGGGGTAAGTATAGCATATCTTACACTGCATGTAGGGCTTGGCACCTTCAGGCCGGTGAAGGTTGAGGATATTGAAAACCATGCCATGCATTCGGAATTCTATGTTATCGATGAGGAAAATGCTGAAAAGATAAATAGATGCAGGGAAAATAAAGGACGTGTGGTTGCTGTAGGAACAACTTCCTGCAGAACTCTGGAGACAGTGGCGGAGGCGGACGGCACCATAAAGCCCAGGAGCGGCTGGACGGATATCTTCATTTATCCGGGATATACCTTCAAGGTGGTAGATGCTCTGATAACAAATTTCCATCTTCCTGAATCCACTCTTATAATGCTGGTCAGTGCCCTGGCCGGCAGGGATAAGGTGATGAGGGCATATGAAACTGCAGTTGCCGAGAGGTACAGATTCTTCAGCTTTGGAGATGCAATGTTTATAAAATAAGCTTTGACGTAAGGATGTGAAAGACATGTTCAAGATACTGAAAAAAGAGGGTAAGGCAAAGAGGGGTACTTTTACCACACCTCATGGAGCTGTGCAGACTCCGGTTTTTATGAATGTTGGAACTCTGGCTGCAATAAAAGGTGCTGTTTCCTCGGTAGACCTGAAGGAAATAGGTTGTCAGGTGGAATTATCCAATACATACCATCTTCATCTGAGGCCCGGAGACAAGGTTGTGAGCGAGCTCGGGGGCCTGCATAAATTCATGAACTGGGATAGGCCGATTCTTACGGATTCCGGCGGCTTTCAGGTTTTTTCCCTGGCAGGCATGAGAAAGATCAAGGAGGAAGGGGTAACTTTCAATTCACATATCGATGGAAGGCAGATTTTCATGGGCCCGGAGGAGAGTATGAGGATACAGAGCAATCTGGCCTCCACCATCGCCATGGCCTTTGATGAGTGTGTGGAGAATCCTTCGCCAAGAGATTACGTCGAACGTTCCGTGGAAAGGACTACACGGTGGCTTCACCGATGCATTGATGAAATGAAAAGACTTAATTCTCTGGAGAGTACCATAAACAGGCAGCAGATGCTTTTTGGCATAAATCAAGGCGGTATATATGATGATATAAGAATTGAACATGCAAAGGAGATAGCAAAGCTCGACCTGGACGGATATGCCATCGGGGGCCTGGCAGTAGGGGAAAGCCATGAAGAAATGTATCGAATTATCGATGCCGTAGTTCCGTATCTTCCCGAGGATAAGCCAATATACCTGATGGGGGTTGGTACACCGATCAATATACTGGAGGGTGTTGCCCGGGGAATAGATTTCTTCGACTGCGTTCTTCCTGCAAGAAACGGCAGACATGGCCATGTTTTTACCAAGTTCGGCAAAATCAACTTGCTAAACGCTAAATTCGAGCTGGATTCAAAGCCTATAGATGAGGGCTGTCAATGCCCTACCTGCCGGCACTACACCAGGGCCTACATAAGACACCTCTTTAAGGCAAAGGAAATGCTGGCCATGAGATTGTGCGTGCTTCACAACCTTTATTTTTACAACAAGCTCATGGAGGATATAAGAACTGCCATAGAAAATGATAATTTTTATGAGTTTAAAAATAAAATGGTTGAACAGTTTGGAGAAAATGGTTAATATTTATATTGTAACTTGAGATTATAAAAATAAAGGAGGTAGAAAGATGGAAGGTTTAATACAGTTTATACTGCCGTTGGCGCTTATGATTGGAATATTCTATTTGCTGATATTTCTTCCCGAAAGCAAAAGAAAGAAAAAGTATAGTTCAATGCTGGGTTCCTTGAAAGTGAATGACCAGGTTGTAACCAGGGGAGGAATAGTCGGCAAGGTCATCAGCATCACCAAAACCGATAATGAAGAATTTGTGACTATTCAGACCGGTCCGGAAAGAGCAAAGATAAAGCTGACCAAGAGTGCAATCGGAAGTGTGACAAAAGAAGCAAAAGTTGAAGAAGAAAAGTAAAATGTTGTAATAAAACACCTTTAATCTACATAGATAATAATTAGATTGGGAGGTGTTTTATTATGGAACAAAAAGCTTTTCTCACAAAAGTATCCAAGGGAGTTTTCAGGGCTGCCGTAATAACTACAATACTGTTAGTTGTCTATGCCATTGTAATGACAGTTACAGAGGTTAGTAATCAGGTCACTTCCGTTTACTATCTGCTGGTGACCTGCCTGAGTGTCATATACGGATCTATTTATGCCGCACGAAAGAATAATAAAAACGGCTGGCTGGTTGGAATGCTGGTGGCCCTTTTATATATGCTGCTTCTGTACATAATAGCCCGGATTGTTTTCGGATACTCGGATTTCGGTACCAAGGAACTGCTAAGAATGGCAATAGCTGTGATGGTTGGTGCCCTGTCTGGAATGCTTGGCATAAATATATAGAAATACTTTATTTATACATTATCTTGTGGTATAATGTTTACGAATTGTTTAAGGATTGGAGGGTGTCATCATGAAACATATCAGAACAATAAATAAAGCTAATTTGAAGAACAGTTTGTCAAAGCCTGGCTGCAAGGAGTGCGCTAATTCATGTCAGTCTGCATGTAAGACTTCCTGCACAGTTGCAAATTTAGCCTGTGAAAACTAATATCATGGGAAAGCAGTAACGGTTGTTACTGCTTATTATTTGTCCTGAAACTATATCTTTTCATCTATTGACTATAATGAAAGGATTTTTTATTAGGCCTAGAAGGAGGATAAGGAGTTGTCATTAATACATAAATTTAAACAGGGTGAGGATTTTTACGTATTGGACGTAAATTCCGGCTGTGTACATATAGTAGACGAGCTGATATACGATATATTGGATGAAGAAAGCCTGCCGGTTAAAGCTGATATTATAGATCAATTAGGAGAGAAATACGGCAGTGATGAGATAAATGAAGCTTTTGAAGATTTGGAAGAGCTTATAGGAGAGGGAATTTTATATTCCGAGGATAAATATGAAGATATCGCTTTAAAGGACAAATCAAAGTCCTTTATTAAAGCCATGTGCCTGAATATTGCCCACGACTGCAATTTGAGATGCAAATACTGCTTCGCCGATGAAGGGGAGTATAAGGGGCATAGAATGCTTATGACCGCAGAGGTTGGGAAAAAAGCGGTAGACTTTGTCATTAAGAACTCTGGGCCAAGAAAAAATATTGAAATAGACCTCTTTGGAGGAGAGCCTCTGCTGGCCTTCGGCGCCATTAAGGAAATAGTGGATTATGCCAGAGAACAGGAGAAGCTGCATAACAAGAATATAAGATTTACCATGACCACCAATGCCACTCTGCTGACGGATGAAATCATGGAATATATAGACAGTAATATGGGAAATATAGTATTGTCTATTGATGGAAGAAAAGATGTAAATGACAGTGTAAGAGTGCGCTACAACGGCAGTGGAACTTTTGACGACATTCTGCCGAAAATAAAAAAGATGGTGGAGAAAAGAGACAGGAGCAAGCAGTATTACGCCAGGGGAACCTTTACGAGGCATAATACCGATTTCTATAAGGATGTATTGGCACTGGCAAACGAGGGCTTCAAGGAGATTTCCATTGAGCCGGTGGTGCTTCCCGAGGGCAGCGAATTATCCTTAAGGGAAGAGGATCTGGAAGATATATATGACTCCTATGATAAGCTGCTTACAGAAATGGAATCAAGAATAGGTACAGAGAAGGAATTCAAATTCTATCACTTTAATGTGGACCTGAACGGTGGGCCATGCGTTTATAAAAGGATAAGCGGATGCGGCGCGGGCCATGAGTACGTGGCGGTTACTCCGGAGGGAGATATCTATCCTTGTCATCAATTTGTAGGAAACGTCGATTTCAAATTGGGCAGTATCTTTGAAGAAGGCTTCAGGGATGATTTGGCTATGGAATTCAAGAATGCCCATATATATAACAAGGAAAAATGCAGGCAGTGCTGGGCAAGGTTCTACTGCAGCGGCGGCTGTCAGGCCAATAACTATAATTTTAACAAGGATATACACGTGCCCTATGAGCTTGGCTGCAAGATAACCCAAAAGCGTCTGGAGTGTGCTGTGGCATTAAAGTGTAAATATGAAGAAAAGATATAATAGTTTACCTGTTATTGACTATTGATAAGCTAAGTAATATAATATAACCTATGATAGTATGCAGAGGGGGAGAAAGATGAGGACAAAGAGGAAAACAAAAGCAGTCAACATTGCGGTCTTTATCATTATCGTTTTA
>JAUZPH010000160.1 GCA_030706065.1 Bacillota bacterium
AGTGAAAGCTACAGATTGAACAAATACCTGCTTAAGAAGAAGTTCGATTTTGTGTTCGTTGCAAGGACCGCTGCAAAGGATAAGACCTATAAGGAAATAGAAGATTCCATGAAGAAGCTTTTTAAAAAGGCAGGTCTGGTTGACAATGAAAAAAATGCTAATACTAGCAATAAAATTTTATAGAAAACGTATATCTCCACTTAAGAAGCCATGCTGCAGGTTCTATCCTTCCTGTTCACAATATGCACTTGAAGCTGTTGAGCGTTATGGAGCATTAAAAGGCGGATATATGGCAGTAAGGAGAGTTCTGAGGTGCCATCCTTTTAATGATGGAGGATACGACCCGGTAAAATAAATTTTAGGAGGGCTCCATGTGAGTTGGATTGGTAATATATTGACTCAAATATTCGAGGCTTTACATAGTTTTGTAAATATATTCGGATTTAATAAAGGTTTTTCATACGGTTTGACTATAGTATTCTTTACGGCTATTATAAGAATATTATTGCTTCCTATAAATATAAAGCAGACTAAATCCCAGGCTAAGATGCAGGAGATTCAGCCTTTAATGACTGAATTGCAGAAAAAGTATAAGAATGACCCTCAAAAGGCACAGGCTGAGCTATCTAAGCTCTATAAGGAAAATGGTGCAAACCCACTTGGAGGATGCTTGCCGCTTCTGATACAGATGCCTATATTCATTGCAATGTACAGTATAATAAGAAACCTTCAGGGTACATTCAATACACTTAATGAAGGGTTTACTCCTCTTGTTCCAAGTCTGGGTGCTACGCATAACCTGGTGCTTGCTGTATTATCTGCTGTGTTGTCTTATTTTTCAATGTCCATAATGATGCCCAAGAACAGTAATAACCCTCAGGCAGCTACAGCAAATACTACAAATATGGTGATGACAGTTTTTTCAGGCTTTATAACCTATACTGTAGCAGCAGGCTTAGGTGTTTACTGGGTTTCCAACAGCTTCTTCCAGCTGGTGCAGAATCTTTTCATGAAGAAGATGGGCCTCATCGGCAAGAAGCCTGTCGCTATTGCCGAAAAGGATATGAAGGCTGTTGAAAAGAGTTCAGTCGAGAAGCCGGTTCAAAGGTTTCAGGGAAACAAAAAAGTTGATAATGATAAGGGCGGTAAACCTGTAAAAAGGCAGATAATAACCAAGGATGTAGTGAAGGAAATCAGCACTGATAAAATCAATTCGAAGAAAAATAAAGGTAAAAAATAATAAGAGTTTTAGATGCCAAACTCTACTTATACTTGTTAGAAAATGTTACACCTAGGGATCCGGAGGCCTTGTATAAGGTAAAGGTTTTGTTTAAAACTCTTTTAGGGAAACAACTTCAACTAAAAACTTATACATGGTCAAAACTGGTGAAGATTCAGTATTTGACACATGTATAAGTTAAGTTTACGTAATGTTTCCCCTTAATACCTCTTAATATAGAAAAGGTGGGTGCGTTGGGTATGAAAAGTATTGAAATGACTGGAAGAACCGTGGAAGAAGCAGTAAAGGCTGCACTTACAGATTTGAAACTGACGGAAGACAAAGTTGAGGTCGAAGTACTTGAGGAAGGCAGCAAGGGACTTTTTAAGCTAATTGGTGCGAAGCCCGCAAGAATTAGGGTAAAGGTTAAGAGGGATTACATATATGAAGCAAAGGCCTTTCTTAGAGATGTCTTAAACTCCATGGGGATCAGGGCAGAAATAAGAGTTAAGGAAGAAGACAATGTTCTGAAAATCAATCTTGTAGGACCGGATATGGGAATAATTATAGGATACAGGGGGGAGACCCTTGATTCCCTGCAGTATCTTGCTAGCCTTGTTGTAAACAAGGATCAGGAAGCTGAGTACAAGAGAGTAGTACTTGATACGGAAAATTACAGGGCGAAGAGAGAGGAAACCTTAAGAAGGCTTGCCAGCAAGACTGCCTACAAGGTGAGAAAGACCGGTAAAAGCTTCAGACTTGAACCAATGAATCCATACGAGAGAAGGATAATCCACTCAGCTCTGCAAGGCGATCAGTATGTTGAAACATACAGTGAAGGTGAAGAACCATATAGAAGAGTAGTCGTAAATTTGAAGAAAGCCTAACAGGCTTTCTTTTTTGTAAAGGTGTTTTAATAAATTACCATAGGATTTGAAAGAATAAACTTATGGATACAGAAGTGGAGAGGTAATAACTCCTTTAGTTATTTATATCGGTGGATGGCTTGACAACTGGATTTAATGCCATATAGTTATCTAGATAAGAAGATAAGAAGGTGACGCAGATGAAAGAATTTGATACAATTGCAGCGGTGGCAACAGGTATAGGTGAGAGCGGAATTTCAATTATAAGGGTTTCCGGTGAAAGAGCACTTTCTATTGTAAGCAGTATCTTTACCGGAAGGAACGGAAGAAAGCTGGATGATATAAAGACCTATACAATGAGATATGGTCACATTATTGAAAAAAACAGCGATAATATAATAGATGAGGTTATTGTAAGCTATATGAAGGGCCCAAAGAGCTTTACTGCAGAGGATACCGTTGAGATAAACTGCCATGGAGGAGTTATTGCTACAAAGAGGGTACTTGAAGAGGTTATAAAAGCCGGCTCTAGAATTGCAGAACCCGGTGAATTTACTAAGCGGGCATTCCTGAATGGAAGAATAGACCTCAGTCAGGCGGAAGCAGTTATAGATATAATAAGAGCCAAGACCGACCTTTCTATGAAGTCTGCCTTAATGCAGGCTGAAGGCCGGATTTCCCGGGAAATAGGAAGCATAAGGCACAGAATTCTGGGTGTAATAGCTCATATTGAGGCAACAGTAGATTTTCCGGAGGATGATCTGGAAGAGGCCACTTCTGATAAGATTACCGTTGATTTAAGGAGTATAATTGCGGAATTGAACAAACTCCTTGAAACTGCCAATGAGGGTAAGATAATAAGAGAAGGACTGGGTGTTGTCATAGTAGGCAAGCCAAATGTTGGTAAATCCTCTCTGCTGAATGCTCTTGTAATGGAGAATAGGGCTATTGTTACTGAAATTCCGGGGACGACCAGAGATGTAATAGAAGAATATATTAATATCGAAGGAATTCCCTTAAAGATAATCGATACTGCAGGTATAAGGGAAACTGAGGATATTGTAGAGAAAATCGGGGTAGAAAGATCCAGGCAAAAGATAAATGAAGCTGACCTTATCATGCTTGTTTTAGATCTGAGCAGGGAACTGGACAATGAGGACCTTGAAATTCTTGATTATATTAAGGATAAGAAATATATTATCCTTCTTAATAAGGCAGACCTGGATTTAAGGCTAAAGTTAGATGTAATGAAAGGCCTTGATAAGGATAATGTTATAGAGATTTCCGCTTTAAAAGGTAGGGGAATTGATGAGTTGAAGGAAAAAATTAAGAATATGTTTTTCAGGGGGCAGATTACTTCTTCGGATATTATGATTACAAACAGCCGGCATAAGGAAGCCCTGCTGCGGGCCAGTGAAAAGTGCGAAGCTGCACTTCGTACTCTGGAAGAGGGCTTATCTATTGATTTTGCAAGTATTGATGCTCGAGGAGCATGGGCTGACCTTGGAGAGATAACCGGAGAGACCCTTGAAGAGGACTTATTGGATAAGATTTTTTCTGAATTCTGTATTGGAAAGTAGGGAAATGTATGAGATATTTTGGTGGAGATTATGATGTTGTTGTAATAGGTGCCGGGCACGCCGGTTGTGAGTCTGCTCTTGCCAGTGCAAGAATGGGCTGCCGGACCCTGATGTGTACTTTAAACCTTGACAGTATTGCAATGATGCCTTGCAATCCTAATGTGGGCGGAACCGCAAAAGGACATCTTGTAAGGGAACTTGATGCTCTTGGTGGTGAGATGGGAGTGAATATTGACCATACTTTTCTCCAATCCCGTATGCTTAATACATCAAAGGGGCCAGCAGTACATTCACTGAGAGCCCAGGCTGATAAAAAGAAATATCATGAGAGGATGAAGTATGTCCTGGAACATCAGGAAAACCTATTTATGAGGCAGCTTGAAGTTACCCATATAGAGTTGGAGAATGGGAAAGTTCAGGGTGTTTTAACAAGAAATGGGGCGTTCTTTAAAGCCGGAGCAGTGATATTAGCTACAGGAGTATATTTAAAGTCAAGGGTTATTATTGGAGAGGTGGATTATAACAGCGGCCCCAATGGCCTGCAGCCGGCAAATGAGCTTTCAAAAAATCTAATTGAACTAGGTATTTCACTGAGGAGATTTAAGACCGGAACTCCTGCCAGAATACATAGAAGATCGGTGGATTTTTCAAAGATGGTGGAACAGAAGGGTGACGAGAAGATAGTACCTTTTTCTTTCATAAGCAGGGATATAAATCGTGAACAGGTATCCTGCTATCTTACTTACACTACGGAAGAAACTCACAAGGTCATAAGAGAGAATATATACAGGTCTCCCATGTATAATGGAAGCATCGAGGGTGTCGGGCCCAGATACTGCCCATCTATTGAAGACAAGGTTATGAGATTCCCGGATAAGACTCAGCATCAGATATTCATAGAGCCGGAAGGGGAGAATACTGATGAATTGTACGTCCAGGGGATGTCAAGCTCTCTTCCGGAAGAGGTTCAGATTCAGATGCTTAAAACTGTACCGGGACTTGAAAATGTAGAGATGATGAGAACAGCTTATGCCATAGAATATGATTGTATAGATCCCACACAATTAAAGCTTTCATTGGAGTTTAAGGAAATAGAAGGACTTTTTGGTGCAGGACAAATAAATGGAACATCCGGATATGAGGAGGCAGCGTCTCAGGGTATAGTAGCTGGAATAAATGCCGCATTAAAGATAAAGGACAGTGAACCAATGATATTAAAAAGATCTGACGCCTACATAGGTGTACTGATTGACGATCTTGTTACTAAAGGTACAAATGAACCCTACAGAATTATGACCTCAAGAGCAGAGTATAGGCTGCTGCTGAGGCAGGATAATGCTGATTTGAGGTTAACAGAAATAGGGTATCAGGCTGGGCTTGTATCAGAAGAGAGATATCAAAGGTATCTGGAGAGAAAGAAATCTATTGAAGATGAAATAGATAGAATTAAGAAACTTCAGATTACAAATAAGAGAGAAGTGAACGATTCTCTTCTTGAAATGCAATCTGCTGAATTAAAAAAACCGATACCACTTTATGAGCTTATCAAGAGACCTGAGCTTGATTATTTTAAAGTAGCTCCGCTTGATACTGAAAGACCGGTACTGGATGAGAGTATAAGTGAACAGGTCAATATAACAGCTAAATATGAGGGGTATATAGATAAACAACTGGAACAGGTAAATCAGTTCAAGAAATTTGAAAACAGAAGACTACCTGAGGATTTAGATTATGAAGAGGTGAAAGGCCTCAGAATAGAAGCCAAGCAAAAACTTAGCAGGATAAGGCCTATGAACATAGGTCAGGCTTCCAGAATATCAGGAGTTTCTCCGGCAGATGTTTCTGTACTGCTAATTTACCTTGAAATGCTTAACAAAAAAGGGAGATAAATTTATGAGTGAAAATCTTAGGTATTATGGTATAATGGAAAAGGCTTTTGCCAATGAAGGCATGGATTTCAATAAAGAAATGTATGGAAAATATGTAAAATATATGAATATGATTCGGGAATGGAATGAGAAGATAAATCTGACTGCTATTACTGATGAAGAAGAAATGATTAAAAAACATTTTATTGATAGTATTAAATGCTACAGGTTTGGGGGATTCAAAGGACTAGGTAGGATTCTTGACGTAGGTACAGGCGCTGGATTGCCAGGAATTCCCATAAAAATTGCTGATGAGGGAAAAAGTATCACCTTATTGGACTCTCTTAATAAGAGGATACTGTTTTTAAATGAAGTTATAAGAGAATTACAGCTAAAAGATATCGACACAGTTCATTCCAGAGCAGAGGATTTAGCGAGAAAAGTCGAATATAGAGAACAATTCGACGGCGTTGTTTCAAGAGCTGTGGCCAATATGGCTGTCCTCAGTGAGTTTTGCCTACCATATACCAAGGTTGGAGGATATTTTATTGCTTTAAAAGGTCCGGCTGTAGAATCAGAGATAGAAGATGCCAGAAATGCTGTCGGTATGTTGGGCGGCAGGATCGAAGAAGTTATTCCTGTCGAAATAGAAGAAACAGACTTGAAACATAACATTGTTGTTGTAAGAAAAACTAAGAATACTCCCGGTATTTACCCTAGAAAGGCCGGAATTATAACCAAGAAACCTATAAGATAATGTATTAATATGTCACTTGGTATTTTAATCTGTCTTACGAAAAATAAAGATGAAAAAAGGAATATTCCAAAATACATAGAAAAGTAATAATAGAAAATAAACTAATGCTAATATAAGGATGGGTTTAGTATGCAAAATGAAATATTTTTTATAGCTCCGGAAAATATATTACCTAACATTTATCAACCAAGAAAGCATTTCGATGATGATGCTATAGAAGAGCTTGCTCAGTCAATAAAAGCATATGGAATAATCCAGCCTCTATCAGTAAGAAAAATGGGACCAAACTCTTTTGAACTGGTGGCAGGTGAAAGAAGATTAAGAGCTGCGAAAAAGATAGGGTTAAATACTGTACCGGCTATTATTATTGACATAACCGATAAGGAGTCGGCGGCTATTGCTTTACTTGAAAATCTGCAAAGAGAAGATCTTAATTATATTGAAGAGGCTGAGGCCTATCATAATTTGATTAAAGAGCATTCCTATACTCAGGAACAACTCGCTGAAACTATAGGGAAAAAGCAATCTACTATTGCTAATAAGCTGAGATTATTAAAGCTTTCACCAGAGGTCAGGAAAACTTTATTAGATAATAAGCTAACGGAGAGACATGCTCGTGCATTACTAAAGATATCCGATGAAAATAAGCAGGTAAAGTTATTAAAGGTTATTATAGATAAGCAGCTAAATGTTAAGGAAGCGGAAAATCTAATTGAGAGAGAAATAAATAAAGAGCAGCTTGCAGAAGTAGCCCTTGATGGGAAGAAAAGAATTAAGGGAATCTTTGCTTCCAAGGTTTATATAAATACAATTAAACAGGTATTTGACAAGTACGGTATCAATGCACAATATAAATCCAAAGAACTTGATGATTGTATTGAAGTTACCATCAAGATTCCTAAAAAGTAATAATACTTTCGTTTCACGTGAAACAACCAGCTTTGTTGGTTGTTTTTTTATTTATCTGACTTATTTTCGAAACAAAGTTAGAAAAACTGCTGAAATATTTAAATTGATTGCAATTGTATCTTTCAAATTTGTGAAATAAAATATATAATATTAATGTACGTTGAAAGGAGGCAGCTCTTTGAATAGAATATTCTTATGGGCGAATAATGCATGAAAGTTGTTTGTATTTTTAATCAAAAGGGTGGTGTAGGGAAGACCACAACGAATATTAATCTTTGTTCCTATTTAGCTATGGAGGGTTATAAGGTATTGACTATAGATATAGATCCACAGGGGAATACTACAAGTGGGTTGGGCTTTGATAAAAAGAAGATTGATAAATCCATATATGATGTCATTACCGGAGATGCTTCCATTGATTCTGTCATTAGAGAGTGCGACTTGATTAAAAACCTTTACTTAATCCCTTCAACGATGGAACTTGCTGGTGCAGAAGTTGAACTGATTCAAAAGGCTAATAGAGAAGTAATACTTAAAGAAAAATTAACGCAGATGAAAGAAAAATTTGATTATGTATTTATCGATTGCCCACCATCATTGGGGTTTTTGACTATAAATGCATTGTGTGCCTCTAATTCGGTGTTTATTCCTAGACAATGTGAGTTTTATGCTTTAGAAGGTGTAGGACAACTTGTTAACACAATTCAACTTGTAAAGAAGTCCTTAAATAAGGATCTGGAAGTTGAGGGTGTTGTTATGAGTATGTACGATGGAAGAACTAATTTAAGCAACGA
>JAUZPH010000161.1 GCA_030706065.1 Bacillota bacterium
ATATTGAAGGTTCCATAGGGTGAAGGTGCATTTTGAGCTTCAATATGATTCTCAATCTTATGCAGTTTGATATCTATATGGCATTCTTTTGCAGCAGCAGTGATGTTCTTAATAGCATAGTCCATAATGGGGCACTGGTCGGAATATAGTACTGTCAAGCCATCGCCATAATTTAATGCCCTTTCCTCCCATCCGTCATTGAAGCTCGGCAGGGGCGCTTCTGTAAATTGCTTTACCAGCAGCTCAAAATAGGGTGGAGCCTGGTCAATTTTCTTGAATCCGTTTTGAATAAAAAACTTCTTATCGTTAACCCAGGGTTTGCTGCTGGTAACTATTGCAATACCATCGGTGTCTTTAGAATCCTTAGTGCATTCATCTAGAAGCATGCTGCCGTAGCCCTGTTTTGTCTGGTTGCGCGATACCTGTAAACAATGTATGACCGTATAGCCATTGGCATTAACAGTCCTCCAGGCATATTCACCGGGGACATATTCTATCATTCCTGTTGTTATTCCTTCTCCATTTACAGATACTTTAATCCGCAGACCCTCTTCATACCGATTCTTATACCATTGGATTTTTCTTGATTTACCTTCCTGAAACTGAGCCTCATTTCCGCACAATATACCCGCATCAATTATATTGTCTGGTGTCACCTCTATAATTTTCACGCTATCCAAAGTTATTCACCTTACCTTTTAATAGCCGAACTTATTAAGGTAACCGTTCATTGCACCACGGCTTTGGTGCCACCAGAGCATTTCAACCTCTTTTGATTTTGTGAATCCGAGTTTTTGTGCAAGTGCATGGGAGGCTTTGTTTTTAGAATCGCAAATCCATAAGGCTGTAAGGCCGCTGTTCCTACAATATTCAATGAATTGTCTGCCAAGGTTAAATGCGAAGCCTTTTCTGTAATAGTAGGGACTTGTCTCTATATCTATTTCGGCATACCCGCCGCCGGTGTATCTGGAAGCAGCAACACTGAGTAATTCGCTTCCTTTTACAATACAAAAACCGAAGCTGTTTGAACAGAATGAACCTGCATCAGCCCAGAGGTTTTTGTAGGAAGGATAAAATTCATTGACAATTTGGTTAAATAGCGCTTCATCTATTTGTTTCAGTTCCAAATCATCCTCTGCAGGAAGGCTACTCTCAGCAGCAGGGAGATTTTGAATATTATTAGAGTGGTATACGGTGAATCTTAAGATGACTGCTTGTCCATTTAAGAAACCGCTGAGCACCTCAATCCATTCTTCTGAAGATGCGTAAAGGTCGTAGAATTCGATGTGGTTGTCAGGATTCAAAAGAAATTCTGCAACAGAGGAGTTAAAAGCACTGTTTGATTCATCTCCCGTAACCAGATATTTTCCCTGAAAGCTGCAGATCAAGGCTGATTTGGGTTCCTCAGTATCATCTACAAAAATCCTTCCCGGAATTTTCTTTTCAGTTACTGCAAAGGCAAAAACACTTTCAAGGCCTCCGTAGTAAAATAAATCCTCTGCCATTGAATACTGACTCTCGTCCAGTTTTAAAAACATTATTATCAATCCCTTCTTTATACCAAATAAAAAATAATACTATTATCTTTTTCTTTCATAGGTGTAATATGTATATGGTATTTCTCCGTCAATTCTCTGCTCATAGGTTTTAACAAAATCCTTCTCGGTGATTTCCGGAAAATAGACATCACCATCAATTATCTTATCTATGACTGTAACGTATAATCTGTCTGCAAAAGGAAATGCCTCTTTGTACACCTGTCCGCCGCCGGCTACAAACACTTCATCTTCATCCTTTGTCATATTAAAGGCTTCAAACAGCGATTTTACTGTGGTACAGTTTTCTGATGTAATATTTTGGGTGTTGGATATAAGGATTGTCTTTCTGTTGGGCAGTGGCCGGCCTATTTCTTCAAAAGACTTTCTGCCCATTATTATTGTTTTGCCGGTGGTCAATTCCCTGAACCTTTTCTGCTCACCTTTTATCTTCCATGGAATTACTCCTTTATTGCCTATTACATTATTTTTTGATACTGCAACGATTAATGAAATCATAGTTGGGTCCCCCTTATTTGTTAACAGAAATATTGGTGCTCTCAATATTATGGGCCAACTACAGGAATAACAATTGCTCCCTGTAATTACAAAATAGTTCCATATTCGGAGTAGTTCAGCTTATCGTATAGCCTGGAAACAAAATCTTCGGCATTTAAATTTACGTTATACCATTGTCCCCTGTAAAAAATCATATTGCTGTTTATGTTAAGTACTATATCTCCAATAATAATGTGGTAATTTATTGCCTCTTCCTTGCCGTTCTTTCTTAACTTTTCTGCTGCAGCTTTATCAGCAGCCTTAAAACGCAGTGAATCAGCAAACCCAACCAGCCTTTCTATATCATCGTTAGATGTTACAAGCTTCATTGAATTCTTATTACAATTCTCAACTGTTACCTGCTTTACATCGACTGCATTTATGGTATACAGAAATGAATAACCTTCAGAATTTATGCCAATGACGATACCAAAACCCATGAGGAAAATAATAAGGAATACAAGCTTTTTCATAATCTTTCCACCTTTCGGAAACTCAGACTAATAATCCATCCGGACATAAATCGATAGCTGTCTGAGAATGGAGCAGTTATTTCATGTTAAGGACAGGTGTCAACAGAACAATAATACCATATATTTCAACTTGCGTAAAATAGTAGCAAAGTAAAGGCGTATATATTACTCTCAAAAGCTTTATCATATGTTATAATTTACATATAATGTAAAGGTTATTGCTAAAATTAAGTTACAGTCAGTACAATTTTTGTTTCAGTTCAAAAAAGGAGGATAGGTGATGACACAAAAGGTATGTGATCGATGTGGTGAGTATAATTCAGTATCTGCCATGGTTTGCAGCAGTTGTGGAAGTACACTCTCAAGGTCGGAAATAATAGGTGGTACCAAAACAAGCTATGACTGTCCTGAGTGCGGAAAGAAACTGGAAACAGGTGTTAGGACATGCCTATCCTGCGGATGTTTTATTTCAGAAGAAGAGAAACATGAAATATCCTATCGAAACAGCCGTGCAGCAATCAATCCCTACATAATGGGGATTTTATATTTAACGTCTTGTTTTATTCCTTTGGTGGGTATAGTTGCGGCTATAATGCTTTTAACGGAAAATGAGCCCCTAAGGAGAAAGTCTGGAAGGGTATGTTTGTGCCTGGGACTCATTCCGTTTATTTATATTATTTATGTGATAAACCATCCGATTATACAATATTAAACAAGTGGATGATATCATTCTTTGCTAAAACGCATAATCCCTGAAACAAAGACCTTTTGAATCTCAATATTCTCATCGAATAAAACCAGGTCTGCATCATGGCCCTCTTTGATCAGGCCTTTTTTGTGATGCACTCTGCAGTGTCTTGCTGGATTGAGCGTGGCCATTCTTATAATTTCGTAAAGCTTATAATTTGTGTTTTCATACAGGTTTCTCACGGCTTTATCCAAAGTGAGAATGGAGCCGGCCAGGGTGTTGTCCTTCAATCTGGCTGAGCCGCCTTTAACAAATACTTCCTGGCCGCCAAGGGAATAAAGGCCATCAGGCATTCCGCAGGCCATCATGGCATCTGTTATCAAAATTGCCTTATCGGGAGTTTTTACCTTAAGTGCCGTCCTTAATGAAGGGTAGCATATATGGATGCCGTCACAGATTACTTCCGCTGTTATATCAGAGTCAAAGACTGCCCCCACTATGCCGGGTTCCCGGTGGTGAAAGCCGGTCATTGCATTAAACAGGTGGGTAGAATGGGAAATTCCTGCTTCAAAACCTTTAAGGGCTTCTGCATAATTAGCCTTTGAATGGCCGATGGAGGCAGTGATGCCAAGAGACTTAAGATATCTGATAAGTTCAGTGGAACCTTCGATTTCAGGAGCTAAGGTCACCTGCAGAATATCAGAAAGATTATCACCGGCTAAGTTATGAAGGATTTCCTTTGAGGGAAGCTGGATAAAGTCCGGATTCTGGGCTCCTGTCATTAAAGGGCTGATGAAAGGGCCTTCGAGGTGAATACCGAGGATCTCCGCACCTTCCGTCCCGGACTTCTTTGCATCTGCTGCTGCCTGTATAGGTCTCCGTATATCTTCAATGCTGCAGGTCATAGTTGTGGGTAGAAAAGAGGTGGTTCCAAATCTGACTATGGTTTTAGATATATTTTCTATAGCCTCCGGAGTACCATCCATGGTATCGCTGCCGCCGGCGCCGTGGATGTGTATATCTATGAAGCCCGGAGATAGGTATAAACCGCCGACATCCATAATTTCTTCTCCGTATGTTTCAGTTGGGTTTATTTTAAAAATTTTTCCGGATTTTATCTGAACTGAACCTTCTTCTATTCTGTCATCGAAAATGATTTTACAATTATTAATAACCATAACATCCTCCAAATGTAATCAGGATTTCTGCAAATAGTCTATTTATATAAAAATATATAGCATTGTCTGAATTTTTTCAATCGTAATAGTTCTGCAGCAAAATGTGTATTTGTAAATTGCTTTTTCTACAGCATCCCCATTGCAAGCATATGGTACATGCTATTTGGTGCGGTCAATATATTTATTAACGCCTGACTAAGGCTATGTTCCCAAATGGTGGCAGTTGGATATAATAGACAAGCCATATACTAATATTCATGCACATGACATTTCCTGTGCTCCATATTTTTTTCTAAAGCATGTACAGTTTATTCCATTTGTATAATATCCTCCAGCAGTACATGGTTAAAAATATAATGAATAATTTTGCATGACCTGTTATTTTTATAGATATTAGCACTGTAAAATATAGGACTTGGTTCTATATATTTGAAGCATTGGCTGATATAAGATATAATTAAATAAAATAAGAAGGAGTTCATATTTACAATGTAAACGATGACAAGCTGAGAGGGATATTGTTTTAGAAGGGAGAATTTAATGTGGGTAAATATAGAAGGAGAATACTGTGCGGCATTTTTATATTATTGATGGCTGCAGGATTTGCAGCAGGTTATGCATCTATAAGCATCGTCAACGCCGGGGTCATTTCTGACAGTGAACTAAAAAATATCGAAGCCCGTGGAAAAGTCTGTTTATCAGATAGTTCTCCGGCTTCTTTACTTTGGGAACCGAAGAATCAGAAGGCAACCTTAACGAAAGTCACCTCCTGGATTCGGCTGGCCAAACTTTACAGGGGCAGCATACCTAATCCAAAATCTTCGGAAATTGTTGCGTTTGCTGCATATATCGGTCCTTGTACACTGTGCATATACACCTCGGAGAACCGGCTAATAAAAATAGAACCTGCATATTATCTTGAATTGAACGCCGGCAAATGGTCTGGAAAAGTCCACTATTTTACCGATGTGCTTGTGCTTGAACAGGATGGGAGAATAAAATATATTCAATCCGGCGAGTTGTTCAACTGGTTAAAAAACAATGAGTGGGAAGAGGAATTCAAAGCCTATGTGGAATAAAATTAATTGGGTATTATAGGAAAATATTAAATGTGGAGGGTGGTCATATTGAAAAAAGTCCTTTTATGTGCTCTTTCTATTGCTGTGATAACAGGCTTTTCTGCCTGCAATAAGGGAGAGGTTCCAGAAAACCTTACTGCTGACAACAGCAGCGGTGAAGTTTCCGAGAACATCAGCACTGTTCCTGTTGATGGCAGTGCATTAAAAACACCGGTTTATCCCAAAGGTATCGCTTTCGAGGATTTTCAGGGCCAGCTTGATAACAGGACAAAAAATCAGCTGGATTCGGACTTTTTTAGTGCCTTGGAGGACTTCTCCTATAAATCCGCTTCCAAGCTTCTCAGCGGCAGTACAAGGAACGTAACCTATTCTCCGGTAAGCCTCTATATGGCATTGTCAGCTGCCGGTACCGGGGCAAGGAATGCTTCCCAGAAGGAGATTTTTTCTGTTCTTGGGATCAGCGGAAAGGATGCTGATTTTCTTTCCGATCAAAACAGTAAGCTTTTCAGGCAGCTGTATACAGACAATGAAATTGGCAAGCTCAAAATCGCAAACTCCCTGTGGCTTCAAAAGAACAAGGAGTTTAAACAGGCATATGTGGATAACGCCGCAGATAAATTCTATGCATCCATCTTTAATGTCGATTTCTCTGATCAAAATACATCGAAGCTTATGAGCAGCTGGATTGCTGAAAATACAAATGGCGTCCTGGCCCCGAAGGTCAGCCTGGATAAAGAACAGATACTTTCTATTTTAAATACAATCTATTATAAGGACCAGTGGATGGACAGATTCGATAAGGATAAAACCAAGTCTGATACCTTTTATCTGTCCAACGGCAGCAAAGTACAGTGTGATTTTATGAACAATACTTTTTTATCTCATTCATTCAAAAAAGGTGAGGGTTTTACAGCCTCCGCGCTATATTTAAAAAACGGCGGCAGTATGATATTTGTTCTTCCCGACAAAGGGATAAGTGTAAAGAGTCTGCTGTCTACGCCGGAGAAAACCAAGGCGCTCTTTGAGGAGGAAAACAGCAGCTTCGGCAAGGTAATCTTTGAAGTGCCCAAGTTCTCATATGGCAGCGACCTGGATTTAAAGGACATGCTAAATAGCCTGGGAATGAAGGAGGCTTTTAAAGATAATGCAGACTTCTCAGGCATTACTGCGGGTAAAGCTTTCATATCCAACATTAAGCAGCAGACCCATGCTGCCATTGATGAAGAGGGAGTGGAGGCGGCGGCATTCACAGAAATCACGTATGCCGGTGCTGCACCTGCCAAGGATTTAACGGCGGAAATGATCCTGAACAGGCCTTTTATCTTCGCTATAAAATATAGTGATAAACTGCTGTTCATGGGAGTGGTTAATAATCCAACTGAAAAGTAGAAAAGATGGATTAATCTAGAGAGGGAGATTTAGTTGAGCATGCATAAAAAAGTAGTAATTAGAGGAGTTATCCTTTTACTAGCAGGTCTATGCTTAGTAGTCTGTTACTTCTTTTTCAAAGCTGACAACGGTAGAGTAAATTATACCAATAAGCAGCTGGGGATAGAGATTAGCGGAAAAGTAAGTGCTCTGATAGCTGATGATTCTCTTGCACAGGCATGCTGGTATCCTCAAAATCAGGAAGCAACAACCTCAAAAGTGTTTTCGTGGTTAAATGGAGCCAAACCATATGAAGGTAAGATACCGGAACCTGATTATTCAACACAACCTGTGTATTCAGGTAACAGAGGCCCAGCTTATTTCGTAATTAGTTGGGACAAGTGCACTATAATTTTCGAACCGGCAAATTATCTTTTTAAGGAAAATGAAAACTACGTTGTAAAATATATCGAAAATGTTGTTAAGATTAAAAACAATGAAAAGGAGAACTATATTGAATCCCAGCAGTTATATAAATGGCTGAAAAATGATGAGTGGAAGGCAGAATTTACAGACGAAATGACTAAAGAAATAATGGACAAATTGCCTAAGTAAAGCCCGATTTATAAAAAAGTTTGGAGGAATTATTTTATGGATAATTGGAAAAATGACAGGATTGGTTCAGCGGTAAGAGGCAAAAATCCTACGGTAATGGTGAGAATGAAAAGTGGTTTCGCAGTTATAGGAGACAATCAGTTCCTGCCCGGATATTGTGTCCTTCTTGGATACCCAAAAGCAGCTTCACTAAATGAGTTGTCCCGGGAAGAAAGGTCTCAGTACTTGATTGATATGACGTTAATAGGAGATGCAATAATGAAGTCCTGCAATCCATTAAGGATTAATTATTCTATATTGATGAATTTAGACCACTATCTGCACGCACATATTGAAGCTCGATATGATTGGGAGCCTGATGAATATAAGAGCAGGCCATCTTATTTTTATCCAAAGGAACAAAGATACAGAAGTGAATATGAATATTCGGAAGAAAGATATGGGAATTTAAAAAGAAGTATAACACAGAATCTGCTGGAGCTTATGGGAAGTG
>JAUZPH010000162.1 GCA_030706065.1 Bacillota bacterium
CTGCCTTCCTGCCCCCTTCTCAGAGACTTATCCACCTGCCTGAACTTGTCAAAAATCATATCTATGTGTTCCACAGGTATTCCTACTCCATTGTCCTTCACCTGTATCTCAATCCCTCCACTTCTATCCTTCAAATTCACCTCAATGTTACCGCTGCCATCTATGAATTTTACCGAGTTTGAAAGCAGATTAAGTATCATTCTTGTAATAAGATTTTGATCTACATACATGAGTTTTTCTTCAACATCCGTATCGAATACCACATTGATGTTTTTGTTCCTGATATACTGGCTGACAGCCATTGTAATATCTTCGATGACACTTACTATTTCAACATATTTGTAATCAGGTACATAATATCCTGAATCCATCTTTGTTATATCTATAAGATTGTTTATTATCCTTGTTAATCTTAGGCAGCCCTTCTTCATGGAATAATAATATTTGTTATACTCAACCGATTCTATTCCACTCTTCTTGTAAAGTTCAATAACCTGAAGGGAGCTGTATATTATATTGATAGGGGTCCTCAATTCATGGGATATATTAGAAAAGAAGTTGGACCGGATTTTCTCATATTCCATAGCCTCGGTGAGCTTTTTCCTGTCCTCTTCCATTTTCTTCTCGCTTGTAATATCTCTTCCAATACTAAGTGTTACATTCTTCCCGTCGATATTTATATGTATGTCTGCAGCTTCAAGCACTCTATTAACTCCATCAAAACATTTACATTTTATTTCCATGGGCTCGAAATCCCTTTTCTCATATTGTGTTTTGTACAACCTCTCCCCAATAATGCCTCTAACTTTTTCATCAGCAATATCAAGTATTGATATATCCCGATGCTGATGGACGTCATCAGGTGCAAAAAAATTTCTTGCAGCCTTATTCATAAATATTATCACTTCACCATCGTGAATATATATGGTTTCAGGAGAATTATCCACTATCTTCTGATATTTTTCCTCTGCATGTTTTAGCCTTCGTTCATATCTGTTTCTGGCGATAATCTGCCTTTCCAACCTTTCCACTGTCTCCTGCAGAGTTCTGTTGTTAATCTTCAAACTGTTTTGATAATCCAACATATCATTATATATTTTCTTCATTGGCTTTCTCATACTGTCTATAAGAATAACTTTATACAGTATAACATAGGCTATCAGCTTTACTGAATAAATCAGTAAGCTCAAAGTATATATATCCCTATAAAATAACATTTGGCAGAAAGCCGATATCACAATCAAAATCAGAAAAGCATATAACATTTTTCTGTTTTCAAATTGATACACCTTTCTCTTAATGAATACACCAACTATACCTGCAGTATAGCAGCCTGATAATATATACGACAATATCAGAAACAATCCAGTGCAGGCACTGCCGTCATAAAGCAGGAAGGAACTGCTTTTCAGACGTGATTCTGCAAGAATTATAAGTAATGGTGCGATAAAAAATACTATAGAAACATTTCTGTTATTCTTCCTCCTATTGGGAAGAAATGCGAAAAGCAATATACCCGCAGCTTCTACAAAACCTGCCGACAGCATCAATCCAACTTCGGTTTCCATAGTGTGGTTACTTTGTAGTTGAAGGGATAAAAGCACGATATAAAAGGAGCCTGTACTACCGAAACTGATTCCCAGAATACGAGTATTCGTATTACCGTCCATGGTATTATCTGTTTGGCCATTTACTGATATAAAGAGAATCAAAATCGAAAGTATCATTATATATATCTTTGTCAAACTTATTAGAGAATTAAGGCTTCCAATACAAACTATTACAGCAATAGCTAAAAAGGAGGAAACCAGGTAAATGTTCTCACCACTTATAAAGTTCTCCAATATAATATTAATGTTTCTCTGTTCCCTGCCATGGCTCATATTTCTTCCTCCATCAATCGCAACTTTTTTCGGACTTTCTTCCTATATCGGCGACAAACTACACTCCCCCTTGTATATATATGGAAATTTGTGCCCTCTTTTACATTATAATGGATGATATTTACAATTACAATATCGTTTTCAATTTTGTTAAAATTGAATATGCTATGTTATTTTTAGATGAATTAATTAACAAAATGCACTAATTACTAGCATTTATGCCGATTAATCCAACTATTAAAATTCTAACGGCACCATATCTCATAAATCAGGTGGCAGAGGATGGCAAGTGCCATTTTTAACGCTTCAAGCATAAAATACTGATAGGTAACTCTTTTATATGCCCTTAGAAATGTTTATTTTCTATTGATGATTATTAATGATGTGGAAACTTTAATCTTCAGTATTCGCCTGAGAAAATATCGAACCTTCACCGATTTTTTCGGATATAAAATTTCAGCAAACTAACTTTCTGGATTCAGGAGAATTTTTACATCCATGGCGAAAAATTTAATAATTTCCGCATCTAAAAAGGGGATGAATGAATGAACTTTAAGGATAACTTTGGCAAGATATCCAAATCCATTGGTGATAAAGCCTCCTTCGCAGCAAAAAAATCTTCAGAACTCTTTGAAGTCACCAAGATCAATATGGCAATTGATTCCGAGAAAGAAAAAGTAATTGAGATTGAAGAAAAAATTGGCCACCTGGTTTACACCGCTTACAAGGAAAAAGAAAATGTGGACAGCAGTGTTTTGAAGCTCTGCAGAAAAATTGATGAAATAACTGAAAACATAGCCTCCATGACCAAAAAGCTTGCAAAGATAAAGAATTCGAAATTCTGCAGCAAGTGCGACCTTGAACTCCCAAATGACACCAAGTACTGCCCAAACTGCGGAAAAAACCTGGATTAGATGGGGACGGTTCACAATTTTCCAGCTTCGGGGCAGGGTCGTTAGGTGGGGACGGTTCACAATTAAATCCAAATTTTTAGGCTCTAAACTGCTTATAGGTGAATCATAAAAACGATTCACCTTTTTTAACTTTGAAAAAGATTATCTATATTTTACAATATATGATATATAATAATAATGGGTCATTTGCTGATTCGATAAAGAGTTGTGTATCTTCACCTCATGGAAATTTACCTTTGAAAGGAGGTACTGATTGGTGGTACTGAGTATTTGAAGCTGCAGAATGTTTATAGATGCGGAAACTTTTATTTCAATTTTATCGCCTTCGAAAAGATCGGTGATGATTCGATATTTTTTCAGTCGAATACTAAAGGTTTAAATTTCCGCATCTGTAATACTGCAATTTTGGATTTCATAGAAACCAAAATGTTATGAAACTGATAAATAGTATAAAAGAAGAATATTATTTGTATAAATCCAAGCTGGAACAAAACGACCTCAAATTTATTTCTGAGGCTGAGAAGGATCTTATCAAGCACCTGATGTGGGTCAGATCTGTTCTGGGAGAACTGTCTAACTACAGGAAACGCCTTGCGGAGCTTCAGGGTAAGCGTCAGATGAAGGCTAAGGATTTGAGGCTAAGAAACGAACTGATATCAAACATCACTAAAATAGAAAAGGAACTTGACTTCCTTGAAGAGGATATGAGATTTACAAAAGATTTAATGTTGAAATCCTCCAGGCTTATATGGGAAGAATATGCAGGCGAGAATAATATACCTCACAGTTTTGATGAAATCATAGGTAACGAAAAAAACTTAAAATATTATTATAATGAAGGTATAGTTAATACTTACAGGTTAAGGTTTGTACCAAAAATATTAAGTGATGATATAAGAAAGGCTTTCCCGGATCACCCAAAGGATGAATTTATTGAAGCCAGATCCATGAGAAGACATTTTTATATACATGAAGGAGGTACGAATTCCGGTAAAACATACTCTTCCATTAAAAGGCTGATGGAGGTGGAATGCGGCCTGTATCTGGCACCACTGAGATTATTGGCGCTGGAGATATTTGACAGACTGAATTCCGCTAATGTCCCCTGCAGCCTGCGAACCGGCGAGGAAGAAATTATAGTGGATTTTGCACGACACACATCCTCTACTGTAGAAAAGGTGGATTTGAGCAGAGTTTATGATGTAGCAGTCATTGATGAGGCTCAGATGCTGGCTGATATTCAGCGTGGGGCGGCATGGACAAGAGCAATTCTAGGTGTAAGAGCTCATGAAGTACATGTATGCTGTGCCCTCTATGCAACAGAGATAGTAAAGACACTAATAAAAGATTGCGGCGATGATGTCGAAGTAATTACTCATGTAAGAGATACAGATCTGATAACTGAGGACAGTGAATTCAGGTTTCCCGCCTCTGTTAAAGATGGTGATGCGCTTATCGTTTTTTCCAGAAAGTCCGTACTTACTGCAGCCGCTGCCCTTGAAGAGCGAAATATATCCTGCAGCCTCATATATGGCAGCCTGCCTCCGGAGACAAGAAGAATGCAGTTTGAGAAGTTTTTATCCCGGCAGAGCAGTGTTCTGGTTTCCACCGATGCTATTGGCATGGGTGTAAATCTCCCAATAAAAAGGGTGGTTTTTCTGGAAAAAGCCAAGTTTGATGGAATAAAGGAGAGAAATCTGTATACCTCAGAGATAAAGCAAATTGCCGGCCGTGCCGGCCGTAAGGGCATATATGATGAAGGTTATGTCAATACAATATATGAAGAAAGCAAGAAATTTATAAAGCATGCTTTAACGAGTTATGAGGAACCTTTAACCACAGCATTTCTTGGACCAACTGAAGATATACTGAAGGTTGCCGGAGAACTGGAGATAAAGCTTAAAGTTTGGTCTTCCCTTGACCCTGCAGAAGATTTCTACGAAAAAATTGACGTAGATAGGCTAATCGGATTAATAGCAATAATAAAACAGATGGGTCTATTTAAAAAACTGACCCAGGATGACATTTTCAGGTGCATAAACATACCTTTTGATGAGGGAGAGGATGTTATTCTCTACCTTTGGAAAGATTATGTGAGGCTCATTTCCAATGGCAAAAACACCCTATTTAAACCATCTTATCCTGAAGAGGAACTTCTTAACCTTGAGATTTATTACAGGAAAATCGATCTCTATTATTCATTTTCAAAAACTTTTAATATGGAGGTAGATGAAATCTGGGTTAAGGAGGAACGCAGCAGAGTGGCTAAGCTCATAGATAAACATCTTAAAGAGAGAATCAAACGTTACAAGAAACACTGCAGAGCATGCGGCACCCCTCTTCCATGGAACTTTATGTTTCCGATCTGCGACCACTGCTATTCCTTGAAGTTAAATGGCCAGCTTGAAGATGATTACGATCCCGATTTTAATGCACCATACGATTATCCTTCAAAGAGAACCCGTAGTGGCGGCAAGTATATCCCCGCTGAAGATACTTTTGATGATGATAGAACTTGACAAAAAGGTCAGCAAGATGAGCTGACCTTTTATTTGGGGACGGTTCACAATTATCCCCCAGCCATCCCTATATGACCTTCTTTTCTGTAATATGATAAAAAGAAAGCTGCTGTCCAAGATTATTACTAAATTAGCAACTGTAAGAAAACTGGACTGTAAAAATTTCATGTGTATGGAGGTGTATTATTTAATGACACTTAATTATGCTCACAGAGGAGCCAGCGGTTATTTCCCGGAAAATACTTTGATTGCCTTTGAAAAAGCAATTGAAATGGGATGTGATGCAATAGAAACAGATGTGCAGATGACCCGCGACGGAGAATTAGTTCTCATCCATGACGAGTTAGTGGACAGAACAACTGATGGAGTAGGCTTAGTAAAAAATTTTAGTCTTAAAGGTTTAAGGGAGCTGGATGCAGGTACATGGCATGGCAGCAGTCCATCTCTCCAACACATTCCTACTGCCGAGGAGTTAATAATTCTTGCAAAGTCACAGTCTATAAATATTAATTTTGAATTAAAAACCGGTATTGTTATCTATCCCGAGATTGAAAGAAAAATAATTGAACTGATTTACAAATACAATATGCAGGAAAATGTCCTTTTATCAAGCTTCAATCATTATTCCATGGTTGAATGTAAGAGTATTGACAAATCGGTTAAGGCTGGCCTGCTCTATGAGGCTGGCCTTTATAAGCCGTCCCAATACTGCAAACTTGCTGGCTGTGATGCAATTCATCCGAATTTCTATTCTGTAAACGAAGATATAATTCATGAGGCAAAAAAAGACGGCATTTGGGTTAATTCCTATACCGTAAATAATGAAGAAAAAATGAAGCAGTTACTCGATTACGGCATCGATGGAATCATCACCAATTATCCTGATAGGTTACGTTCAATTATAGGATAGAAGGGGACGGTTCACAATTCTTCTACATATGATAATTTTCATGTTAAATCGGCGGCTTGTCCTAATACTTACTTTTATACCATATAGTTGTGAACCGTCCCGGCTTTCCGAATTTTCTGAAACCTGATTAAATTTAGTTATTAAAGTCAATAATCAGTAATGTGTAGTAAATCCAGTCAATTTTAATGCGTAAAAAACTACTCAAGTTTTGTATAAGAGGTGCTTATTTTGCCTAGAACCGCGCGAAAGAAATCCCCTGGAGGGATATATCACATAATGGTAAGAAGTATAAGTGAGATCCTTCTGTTTAAAAATTCAAAAGATAAAGAAAAATATCTTGAAATCATTCAAAAGTATAAAGAAATCTATCTTTTTGATGTTTATGCATACTGCCTTATGAGTACGCATGCTCATCTTGTCATTGATTGTTGTGAAGCGGATATAAGTAAGATAATGAAATCAATAAACCAGAGTTACTCATCATATTACAATTATACGTATAATAGGCATGGCCATGTGTTTCAGGATAGATTTAAAAGTAAAATTATCGACAATGATAATTATCTGCTTAATCTAACAGCCTATATACATAACAATCCCAAGGATATAACAGAATATGCTGAGGACGTATCCAAGTACCCATATTCAAGCCTTGGAATATTTCTTGGCAAGAATAACTATATGTCCAGCCTTGTCAACTACAAACATATTCTTGGCTATTTCAGCCAGGATATCATTAGGGCCCGCAAGACATATTTGGAACTTATGAATCGTATGTATAATATAGACAATTCTGCAGTATTTGAAAATCTTCGACTTGAGTCAGAATTCTGTTTAGAGAAAAGTGAATATAGAAGTGAACGTAATATTATTTTCAGAAACGTCTCTCCGGATATGATTGTTAAGTATATCTCTAAGGAATCCGGTATTTATTTTAACCCACATTTGAAACATTCACGAAAAAATGATGAATTTAAGGCTCTTTTCGTGATAATAATGCGTTCATTGTCAAACCACTCCCTTAAGGAAATCTGTACTTATATCAGCAACACTACCTTATCCAACATCTGGCGATTGTCCGAAAAGGGCTTCAACCTGATAACCGGGAACATCAAATATACCAATATGTTCAATGAATTAGTAGGAACGTATAAAAACTATATTCCTACAGCTTAGTTATCAATAAAATTGAAGCTAAGCCTACATCGCTTTTTTTATACAATGCATAGCAGCATTTTAAAATTTTGAAGTAGGTTATTTAATTCGTTAGAATATATTATTTTGGACAAGCCATCTTATAATTATTCTTCTCGATCCATCTTCCACTACAAATCCATTTCTATATCCTTTTATGCACCATCCATCCTCAATTCTACTATTTGAATTTACACGATACTTTTTCAAATTCTCTTCCTGTAGTGTGTAAGCTCTTCTTAAGACAAGCTCCCTCCTTTTACTCTTCAGTTATCTCACAACACTTGAAAGTGATCGTGACTATATCTGACTATAAAAGCTGATTTATTGTGAACCGTCCCAATAAAAAAATACCCTTTCGGGTATCTTTAGGCGTTGGAGGGGTTGAGAGATTTTCTTTTTATCTTTTCGGTCATTTCGTCCAACTTGGCAATGCCCTGCTCTCTCAGTTTCTTGTTTTCCTCTTCGATGCGTTTTGTTTCCTCTATACCTTCCATGATGGTATTCCAGGTCTTTTCCAAAGTCTCGATTCTCACACTGGTGTTGCCGGCGAGTTTTGCTATATC
>JAUZPH010000163.1 GCA_030706065.1 Bacillota bacterium
CCCAGAAGCTTATGGGCTTCGGGAAAGGCCTGCACAACTCCATGGTCCGTCAGTGCAATAGACGTCATTCCCCAGCTCATGGCCCTCTTTATGAGATCAGTGGCACTGGTCATAGCATCCATCTGGCTCATCTGACTATGCATGTGCAGCTCCACCCTCTTCACTTCTGCCCTATCCATTCTCTTAATCTTTTTAACACCTTCTGTTTCTACAATTGTGTTGGCAATCATCTCAACTTCCCCGGAGAATTTGCTGTAGCCTGCATTTCCGGCAATTCTTATACCCTTGGCGCCTTTAAGCCTGGATAATACCTCACCGTCTTCGCCCGGCTTCAGGAATGCCTTACAGGTCATGGAGCTTGAGCCGTCATATAAATCAAAGGAAACCAGTGTTTTTCCGCTTTTTAGTTCCTTTGCTTCAATATTGGATATTTCGCCTTCTATAGCTATCCTGCCCTCATCCGGTGTAATGTCGGTAATTTTGATTACAGGTTCCTTGATTTTAGCATTTCTGCCTAATATCAAGGACGAATCGCCTTTTTTGCCATCGGCTTCTGCTTTTCCATCCGGTTTTACTATTGCAGCATCTCTGGGCTGCTGCGGATAATTATTGACCGGCGCCGCCTTGACTTCCTTTGGAATAACCGGCATTCCGCTTGCCGGTTTAGCCTGTGCTATCCTTAATAATTCTTCACCGCTTACTTTATCAACAAAGTTTATTTTATATCCTGTACCGTATAAGTTCTTTATGGCATTATGTATTTTTTTATCGTAGTCCATGGATTTTAAAAATCCTGAAACCGCCACTTTAAAATTGAAACTTATGGCATTATCCACCACTTCATACTCACTGTTATTCAGTACTGCTTTCAAAGCCGGATATTTCTCTGCAACAAAAAACACAATATTTTCAATTTCCTGTTCTATGGGCTTTTTATCCGTCCCCTCGGCATACTTTACAGCGATTATGGAATCTTCGAGGGCAAACCTTTTTCTTATAAACTTATTAAGATAATCAAATTCGCTTATATCAATATATTTATCAGAGCTGAGCTTCAATTCCAGGGTTTTGGTTTTTTTACTTAAGACCACCGATTCTACAATGGCAGTATTTATATTACCTCTTGATTCATAATCACTAAAAATTTCATTAATTCTTTTCATGTTACTCACTTAACCTTCTCCCAAAATTTTTAGTACTCTAATATTATATAAGATAGTTTCAGTTTTTGTCATGTAGTAAAAAGAGGTATAGCAGCACTCCTCTATAGACAGTGTCTCCATACCTCCTTCATATTTATTCTATATAACATTTATACTGTTTTTGGAATTCTCTTTTTCGTAAGAAGCTGAAACTTGATTACAACCTGGTAACCCTATCTGCAATCCCTCTTCCAGATTACTGATGGATCGATATGCATGATATCCGGAGAACATGTACGTGCCATTGCACCGGCCAGTTCCGCCGTTATATCTTCGATTTTCTTCTGCACACCCTTTGCTCCATCATTTTTTACAGGGCCCATCAGTGCACGGCCTACAGAAACTGCAGTGGCACCAAGTGCCAGTGCCTTAAAGGCATCCATGCCGCTCTCTATGCAGCAGTCTACAAAAATCGGTATGCTGCCATTTACCACCTTTGCTATCTTCGGCAGTAACATAAGGGGTGGTATTGCAAAGTCCTGAATACCGTGATGATGAGAAATCACAATACCCTTTGCACCTGCCTCAAGGGCCTTATATGTATCCTGCTCACTGAGCACTCCCTTTATTATGAATGGCAGTTTCGTTGCTTTTATAAAACTTTTCATTTCTTCAAGGGTTTTTGGAGACATCTTATCTCCCAACACGATATCATGTTGTCCTCTGCCGTTGAAGGAATGGTCAATATCCATACCGACAGCAAGCGCACCGCATTTTTCTGCATTCTCTATCTGCCTGAAGATACGGCTGTTATCAGCGTAAGGCTTTACTATTTTTATAGTCCTTGCACCTGTTGCAGTTATTGCTTCAACATCAGCCTCTTCGCTCATCCCCCACCACATTACCGCATTGGCAGCAAGGGCACCCTTTGCCATCTCCACCATACCCTCGCCAAGGTGTGATAATGCAGCGGTCATAATAGGAGTAGAGAAGGTTTCACCATAAAGTACCAGCCCGGTAGACGGTACTACAGAATCGATGTGGCGCATTTCAATCAAAAGTGAATCAAAGTACTGACGGGTTATTTTATCAGAATCTCCAGCTTTAATATTCTGTTCCATTTTGCCCTCCATGTTAACGTTTATTTTAATTTTAGTTTACCTTATTTTACTCAATATGTCCACTAGCTGTAAAAATGAGCCTTCCAGCTTATAAGACTTTTTTGAGACTATATGGCTTTTTTATTGTTTCGAATTCTAATAAACAAGTATAAGAAAACAGTAATCAATGCTGGGGTTGCTAAAATTACAATGCATAACTTCCTAATAAATAAGTTACATGCTTCAAAAGCAGGAAAAACGAATAATCGGAGATAAAACCGGAAGATAGAAAAGCTATTTACACTTTATATAATAAAAAAACACCTTAATCAAGGTGTTAAAACATTTGTCATTAATATATTAATGCAATATTTCAATGATATATTTATAGCTTTACAACATTAACGGCTTGAGGACCTTTTGTGCCTCTTTCAACATCAAATTGGACCTTATCTCCTTCTTGTAGGCTGAATCCGTTAAGAGCTGAAGAGTGAACAAAAACGTCTTTTTCACCCTCTACCTCAATAAAGCCAAATCCTTTTACTGAATTAAAAAATTTCACTGTACCTGTTTTCATAAATTTTCCTCCTTGTATTCCTTATTCTGACCTCAAAGATTATCAATCTTTGAGCTACCAGGAAAAATACTGTTTTCTTGATACATAAGATTTATATCAACAATATTTTTCTTTCAACCTGTTAAGCATATCACTACTTCCAAAAATAAGCAACCCTTTAATTTTTCTGCTCATCTTTGATTTACTCCGTATTAATATTGACTTCATTCCATAAATTTATGCTAAATTTAAAATTAAAATAAATGCTATCATTTGTGGTAAGTATAATTTACTTATTATCTGACCTTGATACCATTCCCTTTACAATATCCAGATATGCCTGAGACACTTCCGGACATGAAGATAATATACTATCTATAACAAAATCAATATTGTTGTCGTCAAGCCTCTTTAAATTCCTTCCTTCATCAAAAACCATTCCCTCACTATCTAAATCATTGTAAATAGCCTTTACTATGTCAGACTCCATGATTTCATTATTTTCAAGGCAGCTCTCCGATAAATAAAGCCTTCCATCAAGCACCACAAACTGTCCATAGGCATATTCCTTACTGTAAGGCGCCTTTGGATCCTCCTTACCGGAAGTAAATTTATACTGCAGATGCTCAACATGCTTTAAGTCAAATCTGTAAGGGATGTCTTTTCTGGTTAAAAAACATCTGGCGTCTAGATCCATCAATCTTTCCTTCAAATGCTCCGGGAAGCTCTCTCCGAATTCATTTATAAACATTTTTATCGATACTGTGCTTTTTCTGGTATGGTTTGTTTTGAACATAAACATTCTCCTTTCTTGTATAACATACTTGGAACTATATAGAACACACTAAAAGTCTTACTAAGGATTTTTACGAAGTAAAATATCCAGTGCCGAGCAAAATATCCAATCTTCACGGATTTTTGCGAAGGCACAATGTAATAGACTTTCTGTGTTCTATAAAGATGAAAGGTAACAAAATCTTTGCATTGAGCAGTTTCAAAACAACAAATCTTCACGGACTTATGGGTATGGGACTTATCAATGCATTTAGATTTTCACTTTCTATAAAGCTAGATTACCAAAAAAGCCACCCTTCTCAAGGCGGCATATACTTGCTTTATTGTATTCAAAGACTAATCACAGCTTTTTTCCTTATATATAGTATACCACAATTAACCTAATCAAATATGCTCTTTTTAAAAAAATATGTTGTAAATTATTTTTGTATATGCTATATTAAGTGAGCACAGAACAGAAAATTGGTTCTGTTGCTAAGATTTAATATGATAAACAAACATATCCTCTTTTCAGAATATACTTGTTAATCTGTTTTTGGATCTTAAACTTTTAAAAAAGGAGGAATGTTGAAATGGCAGATAAAACAATAGTTTGTAAAGACTGTGGAAAAGAATTCGTATTCACTGAAAGCGAGCAGGCTTTCTACAAGGAAAAAGGATTCGATAATGAGCCTCAAAGATGTGCTGACTGCAGAAGAGCAAGAAAGCAGCAGAACAACAACAACAGAGGTTTTAGAAGATAGTAACCCGGTTACAGTTACCCTGCAGGTATAAACCTGCAGGGTTTTAATATATTTTTCATACTTATTATCATAATGGGGAGTGGCACTTTGGTAATACTCATATTCCCAAAATGCATTTATTCAGCTTATTGATATAAAGCTGCCAATAATTCTTTGTCCATACTATCTCTGTATGAAAATGTAATAGTTTTAAGCATTCCTTTTTCTAGCTTCAATAGCCAGCTGATTAGCTGCTATCATGCCGCTCTGAAGCGCTCCCTGCATCCAGCGGTGTACTGCTGATATGTGATCCCCAGCCATAAAAACTCTGTTATCATATTCAGGCAGCGCCATTCCGTAAGAAAATAACCTCTTTTGCTCAGGTGAAAAAAATGGTAAAGCTCCTCTGGACCATACATAATTATTCCAATTAATAGTCACAGAATCCAGAACTATATTATCGAGATAACCCGCCGGCAGTCCATGAACTGCTTCCACCTCACGCTTAATTTCATTTATCCGCAGTTCAGCAGATAAATTGCCAAGCCTTATTGAGTCAAGATTGTAATTATAGGATGCTATTAATACTCCTTTTTCCTTGGCTAGATATTCTTGATGTTCTTGCGCTGCTGTGAGTTTGCTATATGGAAAACTTTGAGCCGTATATTTATTCTGAGTATTACAATAACTGGCATGGTCCGATGGGTACCATATTGTCGAGATAGGCAGGTCGGTATATGAACCACCCCCTATTATCTGTTCATCCGGTCCTCCTTCTTCCCAAAACCTTTTATTGCACAACATCAGGATTTTTTGTGAGGCTATATAGTTTACTTCTCTTATGGCCTGCATTTTCACATTACTGAACAGCGGGTTAATATCAATGGTTCGCAGTGTAGAAAACGGTATGGCACAAATAATATAATCAAAGATTTCATACATGGGGTTATCTGGAGCACTGCTGCAGGAGGCAATTACCACTTTTCGTGTTCCATAATCCCTGTATATACCGGTAACACTATTTCCTGTTTTTACGGTAACTTTACCGAGATATTGTATTGGAATAAAAGGATAGTCCTTTACAGGGTTCGGATTGATTAGGGAATAATAAATTGTATATGGAAGCATTGATGATCCACCGGATATCTCATAAAGATATGAAAGATTCACTGGAAATTCTGCTTGAGCTATATCAACATAACTATTATAAAGATTCCGGCCGGATAACGGGGACAGGCTTGAAAGCATATCTATGGCACCTTGACTCAGTCCCGCTGACTCCATCATTCTTCTATTACTTTGATAATCCCAATAGTTAATGAAAGTGTTGTAGAAAGGTTTTACCTGAAGCAATTCGCTTCTTTCATTGGGGCTTGCAGGAAGCAGCGGTGCATCCAAACCAAAGTAAGCAAGCTTCTGCCATGGAGTCCTTCTTTCCCAATCTGTGAGAGGATACTTTGGATATATATAGTTCATTACGTTTTTACCTTCAGAATCATTTCTGACACGTGTTTTCTTCAGGTATATAAAGGCATTTTCATTTGTTTGAACAAAAGGCCTTGTACTCAACTTGAACAGGTTTATATAGTGCCACACAGTTTCATGAGAAGCCGGTATTCTCATGGCTCCGAGTTCCCCATGGAGACTTTTTCCTTCATCAAAATAGTGGGTGTAAACCCTGCCCCCAATACGTTTTTCTTCTGCTTCGAAAACAGTTATATCCGCACCTGTTTTACGCAGTTCGTATGCAGCTGAGAGTCCAGCCAAACCTGCTCCAATTATTCCTATCTTGATTCCTTTCAATTCTCCAGGCATGGCTATGGTGGTAATGTCTTGAGGAGGTGAAGTCAAATTCCTGATATATTCAAAATCTTCCGGCCTCCCATTCTGCAGTAGAGCAAACATAACAAGATTATGTCTTTGTTCATCTGTAGGATTACTCTGTTGTATTGGTGGAGTAAGTGCATAACTATTAATATACATACTATTTACCCTCTCCTCCGCATATGCAAAGCGTTTAATCGAGAACTTGCATATGCAATATCTCATAATAATTAGTATGATTTTAATAGACTTTTATTCCAAACTACCTATTTTACTGGATTCTAGTTATCCTGCTCATTTCAATATTAAAGCCGAACGATAAATTTCTGTTTAGTGAAATTACCGTACGGCTTATAAAGAAATACCTTGGAAATTCAATACTCTTGTAAATAGTATTTTTGATGGACAAATTAATTAATGGGTGATTCCTCCTAATACCTTCTCAACAAAGACCTGTACTAGTTCCGGATCAAACTGGCTACCGGCATTTTTCTTCAGTTCAGCAATTGCAAGTTCCACAGAAAACGGACTTGCATAGTTTTTCCCGCTGATCATTTTGTCATAGGCATCAACTATTGCTATAATCCGTGAAGCCAGAGGTATCTCAGTTCCCTTTAGGCCTTTGGGATATCCCTTTCCGTCCCATCTTTCATGGTGATAGAGTACATAATTTGCAATATCCGTCATATCATGAACTGTATTAAGCATCCTGTATCCTATGTCTGAATGCCGGTTATACTCTGCCAGTTCATCCTCTGTAAATTCATCTGCCTTGTTCATGATATTTTCATCAAGGGCAATCTTGCCGATATCATGGAGCAGGCCAGCTGATTTCAGTTCCTCAATCTCAGCTTTCACAAGCCCCAATGCTTCACCCATACTTTTGCATAATTTTGATACTCCGTGGGAATGAGCATCTTCCATCCTGCTCCTTTCATATAGAGTATTGATAATAGCCTTAATTGCTTTTCCTCTCATACTCTGGCTTTCAAAGAGCTTCTTCTCATACATTCGGTCTTCAGAGTTTTTGAAAAGCTCCTCAAGATCTTCTTTCTCACTATTTTTCGTAGCATACCCAAAGGAGATAGAGATGTCTACAGATCCTACTTTTTCATTCAATGACAGTTCCGTTATCCGCTGAATGATTCTCTCTGCTTCTTTCTCATTTGTCTTGGGAAGGATTAAAACAAATTCATCCCCTGCCAGACGGCAGATTATATCATCTTCTCTGCAGCCTAATCTCAATACCTCTGCAACCTTCTTGAGCAGCATATCACCCATAACATGTCCAAAAGAATCATTTATAAGCTTTAGCCCGTTTACGTCTCCCATTACAATTGTCAAAGGGAGATTTCTTTTTGTATTCAGCCTTTTCAATTCCTCTTCGTAGAACCGCCGGTTATATAGTCCCGTCAGCTGGTCATGGTAACTTAGGTTGAATATCTCAGCTTCCCTCTTCTTTCGCTCTGTTATATCCATACCTATACCTACAAAATATTGATTGCCATCAAGGTATAATGGACTAGCTGTGAAATACATAGGTACTTTATGTCCATCTTTCTTCTGCATGTCTGCCTCTGCGTCACCAAAGCCATCTTTCACAGTTTTAGCCAGGCCTTCCATGACAGACTCCTGGCTTTTCTCATCACCCATATACCAATCGAGGAGGCTCATTTTTGATAATTCCTCCGAAGAGTATCCGGTCATGTCCTCATGCCTTTTATTCCATCTTACCAGTCTGCTTTGATTATCATAGAGATAAATCATACCAGGTACACTGTCAAATA
>JAUZPH010000164.1 GCA_030706065.1 Bacillota bacterium
CCTCCATCGGATTTAAAAGCTGAAGACAAGCCCATGCCAAGAACAAATATCAGTGCAATAGGCATCAGCATTATCATTGCCAGAGCTCTTTTATCCTTGAGGGTTATCCGTAAATCCTTTAAAGCTATATCTATTACTCTCATGTAATGTCCACCTCTCTTTCCTAATCTCTAAGAGCTCTTCCGGTAAGGCTAAGGAATACACTCTCCAGGTTCGGTTCCTGGATTTTCATCGACAGAACCTTTATATTCATCTTCGATATGGCTGAAAGCACATTGCCTAAAAGCTCCTCGCTTTTTCTGGAATTGATGGTTACTTTTCTGTCCTCTACCGTGAAGCTTTCAACGTGCTCCAGCTTTTCAATTCTTTCACTTACTGTGGGAGTAACTTTTGACAGCTCCAGCTCAATTTTGTCCATGGTTATGACACTTCTCTTCAATTCATCCTTCTCTCCCATAGCCAGAAGCCTGCCGTGATCAATTATACCTATTCTGGTACACAGGAACTCAACTTCTTCCATATAGTGGCTTGTATATATGACAGTCATGCCTTCGCTGTTAAGCCTTTTTACTGTTTCAAGTATATGGTTTCTCGACTGAGGGTCTATTCCTACCGTAGGTTCATCCATGATGAGTATTTCCGGCCTGTGAAGCAGCGCAGCACCGATGTTTATTCTTCTTTTCATTCCTCCGGAATACTTCTCGATTCTCTCATTCTTCCTGTCCTCCAGGCCTACAAGTTCCAGTACTTCCTGTACCCTATTCCTCAGTTCCTTACCTGAAAGGTTATACATCTTTCCCCAGAAGTCCAGATTCTCCTTTGCTGTCAGTGTGGGATATAGGGCTATTTCCTGAGGAACGAGGCCAAGTATCTTTTTCACTTCCATAGGCTTTTTTACTATATCAATGCCATTGATACAGATACTCCCCTCTGTAGGTGTCAAAAGCCCGGAAAGCATTGAAATGGTGGTAGACTTACCTGCCCCATTTGGCCCCAGGAGCCCGAACAATTCTCCTTTTTCAATTTCCAGGCTGATTCCCGCCACTGCTGTATTGCTCTCATACTTTTTAACCAGATTTTCAACTTTTATAAAACTCATATATATCATCCTTTCCATTCATTCTACATATTGTCTTTCATGATTCCATTTTATAGTAAAAGCTCTCGAATTAAATGTACTTAAGGTCACATTTTACGGCATAAAAAAACCATGACAATAGTCATGGCTGCTATGGATGCGAAAATTTACTTTTAAATTTGTCGCCTTCGAAAAATCGGTGAAGATTCAATATTTTCTCAGGCGAATACTAAAGGTTTAAATTTTCGCATCCTTATGAAAGCTTGTGTTGTGATGCGTATATTGCAATCTGTGTGCGGTCTCTGAGATATAATTTACTCAAAATATTAGTTATGTGATTCTTAACGGTACCCTCTGATATATACAACTCCATTGAAATTTCCTTGTTTGTCCTGCCTCTCCCGATAAGCCGTACTATCTCAAGCTCTCTTGGGGTAAGTTCCTCTGTTTTCCCCGTATTATCCAGGGCATCCTCAATCCTCTGAGGGCTGCTCAGACCTCTGACCACTTTGGCTGCTGCCTCGGGATGGATTAGCATTCCGCCCTTCATAACCATTCGTATGGAATCTGCCAGTTCATCGGACTGTACATCCTTCAGCAGATACCCTTTTGCACCGGCCTTCAGCGCCTCGAATATATAGGCATCATCACTAAAGGTAGTCAAAATAATAATTTTTATTTCAGGATGAGCATCTGTAATTTTCCTGGTTCCCAATACCCCATCGCATACCGGCATCCTGATATCCATAAGGACAATATCCGGCTGCAGCTTCTCTACCAGATCAAAGGCCTCATCTCCATTGGAGGCAGTACCGGCGATTTCCAGATCCTCTTCCATCCCCAAAATCATTTTTAGTCCGTCTCTTATAATTGATTGATCATCCGCAATAACAATTTTAATCTTTTTCATTTTTAAACCTCCACCGGAATCACTACATCTATTTTAAAACCCTGCTCACCGTTGATTTCAATTCTGCCTCCCAAAGAGTGTATTCTCTCCTCCATGGTACTAAGCCCTACTCCTTTCATGAATTCACTGCATCCATTGCCGTTATCTTCAATATAAAGCATCAGGCTTCCTTCTTTAAAGTTCAGATTGATAAGCACCTTTGTTGCTTGTCCATATTTAGCACAGTTAGTTAAGGACTCCTGAATGGTTCTGTATAAAGTTACTTCTACAGTAGGAGTCAGCTTGTATCTGTATTCGGAAACAGTAAAAACAACATTTATTCTGCTGTTCTTTTCAAATTCCCTGATAAGCTCCTTTATGGAATTAATACCTGTCATTCCCTCCATATTGGTAGGCATTATTTCCCGTACGGACTTTCTGACCTCTGACAGGGTATCTCTTGCCAGTTGAGATGCTTTGGCAAGCTCCTCTCGGGTTACTTCTATATCCTTGCTGATCAATTTCCCGCATATATCCAATTCCATTATGAGTCCTGTAAGCTTGTGTCCTATGGTATCATGAATTTCTCCTGCCAACCGGTTTCTCTCATTAAGTACAGAGATTTCTTCTATCTTTTCGGCATAGTCCTGGAGCTTCCTGTTAGCATCCTGCAGTTCTTCCTTTGATATCTTTAATTCGTCATACAACTTCTGAATCTCCTGCTTCCTCATCTGTTCCCTCTTTATAGAATAGGAGGCAGCGGCAAAAAATAACATCATCACAGCATTGGCAAAGAAATTCATACCTATATCAGCCCAATCGATGGTACCGCTGTTAGGAAGCATACCAATCAGCAGCGCTGCATATAATATCACATTAAATAATACTGCCTTCCTTATTTCAAAAAACAGATATGCCTCCACAACTATTATATACAGATATGCCATTGCAGAAGTATTAAAGCCTCTCTGCATTAATACTATAATGGGAATTTCAAAAAGAATAGATAATGTGAACAATAGGCTGTTGTCTAACAATCTTCGAACCCTTACGGAAGAATTAATGAGCACTACCGCAAATAAAAAGGAAAACTGTACATTATTCTCCAGGCTGTTCCCGCTCGTAGTCAGGGACATGATAAAAACTGCAATATATGTGACATATCTTGATATGACAAGATACTTAAAGCTTTTTAGATTCATATAAAAATCCTCCAATATACTAACTTTACATTACAACGCTGTCTCTATCAGGATTTACAAAGGATTATCGATAGGCCTCTGTAATTTCCTTCAGGCTTGGTATGGATGGTTGCGCTCCTTCTCTTTGCACTGCCAGTGCTGCCGCCTTGTTTCCAAAGATGACAGCCTCCTTCAAATCGTTGTAATCGAGCTCCGGGCCTCTGAGTTTGCTGGCAAATGCCCCTATAAAACTGTCTCCCGCCGCCGTTGTATCAACAGCCTTAACTTGATAGGCGGGTATTCTCTCCATATGATTTCTACCTGCAAGTACTGCTCCCTTTTCCCCCAAGGTAATAATTACGTATTTGACACCGGCATCAAAAAAATGTTTTGCAGCCTGTCCTGCGGTTTCCAAATCTTCTACTCTGACCCCAGTGAGTTCCAGAGCTTCCGTTTCATTTGGAATAATGATATCTGTATACCTTAACAGTTCTTCCGTAACTGTCCTTGCCGGCGCGGGGTTCAGTAATGTGATCACGCCATTTCTCTTTGCCATTTTGAAAGCATCCAGAGTAATATCCATTTTTGTTTCAAACTGGCATAAGAGCACCTCACATTTGGTTATCACTTCCTCGGCAACAGTTAATTCTGACAGAGTAAAAGCCATATTGGTTCCTGAAATCACTATTATGAAATTGCCGCCTTGTCCGTCCACCGTTATAATTGCGGTACCTGTTGGCAAACTGCTGTCTTTGTGAACATGTTGTATGTTGATATTTTCCTTACACAATTTTTCCAGCAGCCTCTCTCCATATTCATCTGTTCCGACTTTTCCTATCATATAAACCTCAGCCCCGGCCCTTCGTGCCGCCACTGCCTGGTTTGCACCCTTTCCTCCGGGAATAGTAGACAAGCTATTGCCTATTATGGTCTGGCCTACAACAGGCATCGAATCCACCTTGAGAACTACATCCATGTTCAAGCTTCCAAGTACACATATCTTATTCAAATTATCATCCCTCATTATCTAAACAAATCATTGAATTAATTTTGTTAAAAAGATACTCATATAGAACATTGTACCACAACATCTGAAAGGTATATATAATCATATATTTTTTCCTGACATTTCTCCGAATATTATCGGTGACATAACAAATACTAAACCCGATGATAAAAAAGTATATGTGGAGGTGTTGGGATGAAACATATCTATTCACTTGTTATAAAGTATGTAATGACAGCAATTATTTTAGAATTGATACTTGGTTCCTTGACAGCCCTGACTTTCGGTGACATTTTGTTAATTTCACTGGTTGTAACAATAATTGCATACTTAATTGGAGACTTATTGATTTTACCTGCAACCAATAATACCGTGGCGACATTATCCGATGCAGTGCTGGCCTTTATAACTATATTTGCCTTTAACTATTATTACGGATATACGATAATCTCCTATGGCGATGCTATTATAGCAGCAGTAGTACTTGGCGTCGGTGAATGGTTATTCCACAAGTATGTTGCAAAAGTTGTGTTCCCGGACAGGGACGAGGGAAGAAAAGCCTGATCTGCTATCCTTCAAACAGATACTTGTTCCTTATATATAATATCTCCTTAAATCAAGAAAAGCGGGAACCAGAAGGAACCCGCTTTTCTTTGATTAAATTCTACATCATATGAATGGACAACTTTCCGTCTCTATAATTTGCTCCCATAATATCCTTGTTATGAAGTTTTCTCGGCAGGATGAAGTTTCTTTTTTCATTCTTAACGGAGATACTGAGTTCATCACCCTTATGATATACATTGAGTTCTTTTTTATCTATAAAGGGCATGTTTATATTTAGGTCATAACCGCCTTCCGGTGACTTCTCCACCTCAAAGATTTTGTCTTGAAACAATACATCCTCCGGATTAATATCTCCATAGATTTTTTCTCCTACTTTTATCAGAGTATCGTAACCATGTATTTCATTTTCAAAAAGCTCAACCTTGAAAACCGGTATAGGATTGAAGCTTTCATATATATCCTTTATACTTTGTCCTTGAATTTTAATCCATTTCTCAAAATAGCCCCTGGCTCCTTCTTCAGAAAATATTTTATTTATCACAATAGCATCTACATTCATGTCGAAGAGGTGCAGGTATGAAAAACCCCTTTTTGCTTCTTTAATTACTATCTTTTCAGGAGTAGTGACTATCCGGATACTGACTTTATCCCTATCCAGCAGCAATTTATGAAGTTCCTCTATCCTGGCATACAGCTTTTCAAAGTCGTCAAAGGTTTTATCATCGGGCACCGGCACCTTTACCGTTGCCTGCACAATAGGCCTGGCGAATTTCGCACCTTTTCTCTTCATTGGAAATATCTTCTCCATCCACCATTTGAAAAGATCAGGGAACTTTAGTAGGGACATGGTTTCCCCTGTAGGTGCACAATCTACAATAAGAACATCATATTTGCCTTCATCATGAATTTCTTTTATTTTAAGTAGTGAAATGAGATCCTCAAAGCCCGGAAAAACAAGAAGTTCTTCATTTTCAATTGTCTTTCCTGACTTAAAGAGCATAAGCTTTTCGATGTATTCTCTAATGTTTCCCCACACATTCTCGTTTTCCAGAACTGCATCTACTTCCATGCCATCAAGGCTATCAGTAATTTTAACCGGAGTGTTCGAAAGCTTCATATCAAAGGAATCACTCAGGCTGTGAGCCTGATCAGTACTCATAACGAGTACCTTTTTCCCTGCCCTCGCAATCTTGCTGGCGGTAGCGGCAGCTATGCTGGTCTTTCCTACCCCACCTTTTCCTGTATATAATATAATCCTCATTATTAATCCCTCCCTTTATCAGCTATCAAGAAAAGTCTACATTAACCTTTTTACTTTCTCTTTTCTCAGGCTGCTCTATCCCCATATTATTTTCTCTAACTACTTCAAGAGCCACATCCTTTAGGAGGTTCACCACACCTTTTTCAAAGTTATCAACCCTCCTCTTAACTGCTTCCGGTAATATCTCCTTCACTGCCTCATACTGTAATATTTGAGCTTTTACCATCTTCTTTATGAATTCTCTATACATGCTTTTCACCTCCATAGATGCGGAAATTTATTTTTCAATTTATCGCCTACGAAAAATCGGTGAAGATTCGATATTTTCTCTGGCGAATACTAAAGGTTTAAATTTCCGCATCTTTATCAAAATATATTGACAGGTATCCTTCATTTAGTTTTGCACTGCCTATTGAATACTTTCTTATTACATTTGGTATCGGAATGTTTCTCTTGAAGTTTCCGATCTTGATTATGACGTCTGTTCCGGCTTCAAACAGATCGAAATCCTTCTTATCTGTAAAGGGTACATAAACCGTGAGCTTATATCCTTTATCCGTTTTTTCGAAAGTTTCATTGGTGCTGCTTTTCAGGACTTTAAAAATATTACCGTCCTGGAGAGAATCCTGTACAACTCTTTTCAATCCCTCAATTCCATTTATGTCAACCTCGTACCATTTTATGCGGTATACCGGTATATTGCTGAATACCGATTTAATTTCTTCCATATACCTGCTTTGAATATTCTTCCATTGATCGAAGAATCCATTATCAATTTCCTCGGGGATAAGCCTGTTTATATACAATCCATCGATATTGAAATTATATAGATTCAAATACATATAGTTTCTTTTTGTCTCTTCCACTATCATCTTTTCCGGAATGGTTACAAGCCTGATGCTGCAGATTTCCCTGTCCTTCAGTAATTTTTGCAGTTCGGAGAGCCTTACATAAAGCCTTTCAATATCGTTCATCGCCTCATTATCCGGCATCTCTATCTTAAAGGCCAGTTTTGCGACAGGCCTTAAAACCTTCATTGCTACCCTGCCTATTGGAAACAGCTTTTCCATATACCAGGATAAAAGTTCGGGAAATTTGAGCAGTGACAGAGTTTCTCCTGTAGGAGCACAATCCACGATTATCAAGTCATATAGATTCTGATCATACAATTCTTTTATCTTCAGCAGGGAAAATAACTCCTCCATGCCGGGAAAAACCACTATATCCTCGAAGCTTTCTTCATCCTTCTCACCTGTAAGTGGCATCATCTTCTTAAAGGCTTCCGAGATGGACCCATAATATCTCTCCATCTCATAGTTTGGGTCAATCTCCAGAGCCCAAAGATTTTCCATAATCTCTACCGACTCTTTCTTAACCTCCATCATAAAAATATCACTTAGGTTATGAGCCATGTCGGTACTCACTATAAGGGTTTTCATATTCTGTTCTGCAGCCTTCACAGCGTGTGCCGCAGCAATGCTTGTTTTCCCGACTCCGCCTTTTCCTGTAAAAACGATTATCCTTCCCATAATAATCCTCCCTTTAATTCTCTTTAAGAATAGTTCTTAACTCGAAGTATTTGTTTTAAAAACAACTCAGTTTCCTGAGTCATTCAACAGTTATCCTCTTAACCTTTTTTGCTGCAGTCTCTTTTTTACTGTCATCCCTTCCCTGATACAGAATATCTGTAACCTTTCTGAATATGCTTACAGCAGCAGTCTTCTCTTCATCAGTCAGCGCACTGTAAATCTTTTTGAAGTAGTATTCTATTACCTCTATTTCCCTGCTTAAAAAATCCTTCGCCTTTTCCGTCAGATGGATTTGAACAATCCGTCTGTCTTCCTCGCTTCTTATTCTCTCAACCATAGCTTTCTTCTCTA
>JAUZPH010000165.1 GCA_030706065.1 Bacillota bacterium
AATAAATATAAATATTGAGGTTAAGAATAAAATAGAAATACTCATATAAATAATAATATCCTTGAGAAAAAAGCCTTTAAACAGCTCTGCAAAATAGGAAATTGGCAGGATAAAAACAAGAGCCTCTATTATGCCGAAGATGGAAAAGGACAGCCACTTTCCAAGGACGGCGGTAAGGATTCCCGCCGGCGAGGCAGCAGCACGTCTCAGGCAGCCGCTGTTTAAGTCCTTTATGAGATAATTTCCGGAATTGACTCCGTTGTACATGAGGAGCAGCACCAGAATCGCCATTATGAAGTATTCCGCGGAGGTGGAGGAAGGAATATTGTCAAGCTTCATCTCCTGAAAGATATTGCCTCTTCCCAATGCAGTAAAAGTAAGGTCCACGGACATCTTTTCATTGATACTGTCAAGTTCTGCCTCGGTAAAATCAAAGTTCCGCAGGTACTTTATAAAAGCTACCGCTGACCTTTCCACCGACGACACGTAGATACCGTAGCTCTGCATCATATTTTTCAACACCGAGCTCTTTAACGGCTCCCTCTCGTTCAATACCACATCCAAAGGGTAATTATCTATATATATGAGGCTCCTTGAAAAGTTCTCCGGAATTGTAATTATTCCGGTAAATTCCCCCTGTTTAAACCTCTCCATAGCTTCATCAGAGTCCATGGTTTCAATGCTGACCATGCCGGAAAAGGATTTGTTCTCTTTGAAATTCTGCACAAGCGTCCTGCTCATGGCGCTCTTCTCCTTGTCCACCACGGCCACCTTCATGGGAGATATGTCCGCTTCCCGGTGCATCATTCCGGAAAATATGACGGCGAAAATTCCGTATAATAAAAATGGAAGACACATGGAGGCAAAAATTGCCCCCCTATGTCTTGCAATAATGGTGATATCCTTTTTGATTATATTCTTCAAATTGTATAACATTATGAACACCAACTTAATCTCAGGTTGTTTTAGTAAGGATGTTGTGAAAAACATAGTCGTTCTTTTTCGCGGGCCGCTTGTAGCAAGCCACAAGCGATGTAGCGAAACCTATAGAATGACTTTTTTCACAGCCTCCTGCAGCTGCATTACTTTAAAAACCGCCAAAGTTACTGCCAAAAATCTTCTGAGCCTTTTCTTCAATCCCGCTCATCAAATTCATAAGATCATATTCGCTCATCTCAGCAAGATTCTTTGCACCGCTGGTGGATGGCTTGGATATCTTAACGTCTCCGTCATAGGCATTGAAGGTGGTTTCGATGATCAGTGAACCGCTGAGGCCCTCCATGTTAACCGCCTGGCCTATAGCTGAACCTGCATCCACCTCATAGGTTACCTGTCTTAACCTGTTGTCGGAGTCCACTTTGAACTTGGCAGTGGAGTTGAACTTCAGGCTGGAAAGCTGGTCTTCAACCTGGCCCATGTTGTCCTTTAACTGTGTCATAGCTTCGTCCCAGCTGGAATCGAACTGGCTCATGGCTTCCTTGTAGCTGTCGGCGGTGATGCCGAACTTCTCCAGGTCGCCGTTCTTTTCTGCCACCTTGTAGAACTCATCTGCCTTTTCCTTTATAAGGGCCTTAAGGTTCTTGTCGGTGGAAGCCTTGTCAAGGAGGCCTACTACAACCTTCTTGATGAAGTTTTCATCTATGGTTATTGTGGATTCATCACACTTGATGGTTCTTTCTTTTCCATTCTCTACAACCTTCACATCTACAGTACCGGTCTTTTTGGTGAATTCCTTCAATACATCCTCAAAGAATTTTCTGTAGTCGGAGGACATTGCCTTATAGTTGCTTGATTTGTCCAGATTCTTAAGGAGAGGTTCGTAGTCCTTGTAATTGAAGGACGGTACATCCTGTCCCTGTTCCTCAGCAAGCTTCTGAATATCCTTCATATTGAAATACAGAGGCTTGTCTAAAAGGCCTTCGGAGCTTATAACCACTATGTCCTGATCAACATACATGTCAATATCCGCAAGGGACTGGTCCTTCATCACAAAGGCAAACTTTATGTCCGCCTGGGATTTGTCCTTATTATATTTGCTGTTTACCTTCACTGCCATGTCCTCTGCCAGGGACTTAACAAGCACATTATCCCCGGAGGCACCGTTCAATTTGACCTTGATTACAGTTTCGGAATCTACGGCAGTAGCATCTTTAATATTGGTCACAGAGTTAATGGTCTTGTTTACAGGATCCTTCTTGGCAAGGAGCTGCTTTCCAAAAGTAAAGTATGACCCTGTCAGCAGTGCGATTACCAGTACTACTGCCAGTATTGCTACGAATACAGGCTTTTTGCTCTTCGGCACCGGTGAAGGCTGCTGGAAAACACCGTAGCCATTGGTAAAATTATTTCCTGCCGTGTTATAGCCTGTATTGTTATTGTTGAAACCGCCGTTGAAATTCTGACCGCTGCCAAAGCCCTGAGTATTTGGGTTAACCCCCTGGCCATTGTTAAAGCCCTGCGCATTGCCATTGAACCCCTGGCTGTTATTATAACCTGCATTTGTATTATAGCCGGTATTATTATTGCTGCCGCCGTTATAACCCTGGCCCTGGCCATTTGGGTTATAGCCGGTGTTGTTGTTGCTGCCATATCCCCCGCCATTATTAACTGGACCGCCGGCTCCAAAACCGCTGTTACCTGCACCGCTGCCGTAATTTGTATTCTGATTGCTGCTGTAAGTCTGGCCTTGAGTTTCAGCCTGGGTGTTTCTGACGGCGCTGCCGCAGGTTCCACAGAACTTTGTGCCTTCCTCTAAATGCGCCCCGCATTTCTCACAAAACATAATTTCTCCCCCCTAGATTTCATAGTACTTTTGAATAAAAGCAACCTGGATAGAAAGTAAAAAATCTAAATACATTGAGCAGTCCCATAAATCCGTGAAGATTGGATATTTTGGGACAGCTCACTGTAAAGATTTTAAAACTTTCTATATAACTTATATTATATTGCAAATTCAATATTTTTTCCAGTATAAAATAGTACAAACCTCTGCTTTTCAAAAAATAAAGGCTGCTCCTGTAAATCCGGAGCAGCCCATGTCAGAGCCTTATCTTCCGCTGTCTGTGGACAGCGCCGCCAGATAGCTCATCAATCCTCGTATATGAATTTGTGCAGTTTTTGAATAGTGCTGTCCTTGTCGAAGGTAAGATAGTATACACCTTTGATATACTCGGTCTTAACACTGTCGTCATAGGGAACACGGGACTGTTCAACAGTTTTTATGCCTTCAGAGACAACCTGATAGCCCAAATCCATTATCTGAGAGGAGGTAAGGCTTGTCTCAACATATGGGAGCAGCTTTGTCATGGTTGATGCCATAGAGGCCGTTCCCTGGGAGGTCAACTTCTTGAATATCTGCTCGATAACATCCCTCTGCCTTTCAGTTCTCTCATAGTCGGCATCTCCATAGTGCCTTATTCTTGAATAGGCGAGTGCCTGCTTTCCATTCAGGTTATATTTGCCCGCCTTATTTATTCCTACTGCGCTCATAGGAGTTACCTCATAATCCTTGATTGTAATTTGAACTCCTCCAATGGAATCCACTATACTTATGAGGCCGTCAAAGTCCACCTTGACGTAATCCGTAACATCAAGCTCAAAGTTTTTATTGATAGCTTGAATTGTTAAAACCGGCCCGCCGTCCTGATAGGTATGTCCCATACGGGAGTAGCCCCGCCCAGGTTCCTCTATGTATGAATCTCTCATAAAGGAAGTCAATTTAATTTTTTTGTGATCCATATCAATGGAGGCCACCATTACCGAGTCGGAGCGCTGTGATCCATCAGGATTGGCTTTGTCCACACCTATTAATGCTATATTCTTTATATTCGGCGCCTTTACCGGCTGCGTCGGCTCTGCTGTGCTGATGGTGGTACTGGTACTTGGCTGATATGGATGTACCTCCAGTTCTTCCGGCGTCTTATTCAAATTAACAGTTGTTATTTTACCAAGAGTATATCTGACGTAACCATAAGCTCCGCCTAACAGAATTAAAATTACACATAGTATGATAAGTGGAATTTTCACGGCTTTCCTCTTAAAAAACTTCATTATATCATCCTTTCGTCTATGCCCGACTACTAAACTACATAAAAGAGACGGCATGTCCTCTTTATATTTTACAATAATACCCTTTTCTTTTCAATAATACTATTATATTAAGTTTATGGAAATAATATGCTTGTTTACACCTGTAATAAAAAGATGCAGAGTTCCATTCAACTCTGCATCTTTTTATTTATCTCTCGCCAAAAGCTTAAAAACGCTTTGGCCCTTCATCCGATCTGTGTTATTTATATGCCACATAAAAATCATAGGTTAACGAAACATCATCATACCTATAGGAGTATCCTTTACCAGCATCCACAAACCCGATATCCGGATTATCCCTGAGAATATCAACTACCACATCCGGCGGATAGGTCTTTGTATCGTTGACAGGTATTTTCACCAGTATATCTACCTGTTTGCTCATAAGGCCTCTCTTTACAATATCATAATACTGCTGATAATTTCCCGCATACAACTTATTCATGATAAAGTAATTGGCGGAAGTGGCGGTACACTGGGGATAATCATTCCTTGTCCAAACATGATTCTTTGAAAGCTCGGTATCGGTAATGTTGAAGTAGTTATAGCTAAGCATATTTCCCGTACTTGAAACCGGATCATCAAAGGTCGCATCCAGCTGATAATAGCTTCCGCCGATATTTACTATATTCCATGCATGAGCAATACCATCAGCGGTGCCTGTTACAATAAGAGCCTTAATACCTGCCTTATTGAGAAGCCTGTACATAGCTTCCGCATAGCCGGAGCAGACAGCTGTACCCTTCATAAGTACACCATAGGCTGTATAATCGTCACTGCTCAAACTTCCGCTCTCAAGCCCCTTTGTATCGTAGGAGGTGTGATTAACTACATAGTCATGTAGGGCAATCTCCTTCTGAAAATCCGTCATTCCCGAGTTTACAACTGAAGACACAATATTGTTCACCTTGGAAGTAACCGCACTGCACTTAGTCAGGAAACCCTCCCTGCCATCCTTGTATTCGAAGTGAATAAAAGCCGTATCTCCCTGAAGGCTGTACTGCACACTGTCAACATAGCCTCCAAAGCCCGAATTCTCCGCTGCAGCTATAGCCAACCTACCGATGCCCTTGTTTATTATGTCCGAGGAAACCTTTATAGTTATATCCCTGCCCTGTTCCAGATTTGCCTTCACAACGGTATCAAAATCATCCTGAACGGTTACCGAAGCGGTAGGCTGGGTCACAATGGCCTTCTGAACCGGCTGGGATTCTATGGGCTTTACTGCAGGGGTGGAAGTATTCTGTACTGCCGGCGCAGGAGCAGGCTTGCTTACGATGGAGGCAGTAACAGAGGTTTTAGAAGTGGTACTTGTACTCTTTTCAGCCGTTGAACCGGTATTGGTATTTACACTGCTGTTATTCCTGGAATTTGTATTTGTTTTTGCATTGGCCTCAGCTGTTGCCTGACTCTTGGCAGAAATGCCGCTGTCCTTTTCCAAAGGCTTGTCCTCTTCTGTACTTCTTGTACTTTTTGCGGTTGTCTCCTCTGAAGCCGTCTCCTTGATTATGCTGCTTTCCACCGCAGGTTTTTTCCCGGTACATCCGGCAAGCAGACTTGAGGCTAGAACCGCCGCCATAATAATGGAAAGTAATTTAACTCTTCTGTTATTCATCTCACACCTCCATAGAAATCATGATAATCATATGTTAAAATAAGGTTTTTCAACTTATGTTTTAATTATATCATATTTTTAGTTAAATAACTCAATGAGTTAAAAAGCTCATAAAAATAATACCCCTGTTTATATCCAGACTTATTCTTTAACTGACTTATACGGTTTAAGATAAAAAAGGCGGCATTTCTGCCGCCTGTAATCTCAAATATTTTTTCATCATACACATGACACGGTTGCCGTACTCTAAGAGTCCCGTCTTCTCATCTGCACCTCCGGGTGCTAGTACCTTGTATTATAAGCTTCGGATGCCTTGGATAAATCAAAGATGTCAATCACTCCATCATTGTTTAAATCCATCTTCCCATCCCAATTTGATGAACTGTCCTTATTACTGTCAAAATTTCTGGATATATCAACAAGATCATAAATATCCACTATGTTATCCAAATTTATATCTGCAAAGCCCGTTACATTGAAGTTCAAAGAAACTTTGTCGTCGTAAAGATTACTGGACAATTTGTCCTTCAAATATACCGTCAAGGTATAGCTTCCTTTGTTGTCCGGTGTGTAGGAATAGGTTGAAGTGGCGCTGTAGTCTTGAAGTGCGATAGTCTGTCCGTCCTTTTGCAGTTCATATTTGTACAGATAGTCCGGGCCGGATCCGCCTTGTCCTTGAATAGTAGCAGTTACCTCCTCACCGGTAAGTACATTACTCTTATTCAGAGCAGAAGCTGCTATGCCTGCCATCCTATTTTCCACTGTGGCGCCATCATAATAAAAAGCTAAAATATCCACATAGGTTTGTCCAGCTTGTGCCCGGTTTACTGCTCCTATCTGGCTCATTCCCAGGCCGTGCCCATTACCATGGCCGTTAAAGGCATATGTACCTGCCTCTTCATTATATGTAACTGTATACATGGCACTCTTAAGGCCGAAGAAGGTTCTGGCACTGTTTTTCGACAGGGCCATAGTTTGTACTGTTCCAGTGGAATCCAGATAGTTGATCTCCAGATTGCTTACCCTTCCGCTGATATAAAAAGCTATTGTACTCGTATTTATACTTACAAAACTATTGCCTGAAGTCAACAATTTACTGTTTAATATATCTGTAAGCTGCTGGTTGGTATAAGTTACCAGCCAGTCATAGTTCTTTGAATTTGAATATCTGGTGTAGTCATCAAAATCATCCTTTTTGGCTTGCAAATAAGAAACCGGGTTTCCCCAGACATTTGCAGCATCCTCGGTATATCCCCCGTTATCGGCAGAAAAAAGGGCATTACTGAGAACATAGCCGTTATAAAATAGAATTTCTCCTTTGGTTGCTTCCACCGCTTGGGGAACGTTTATAAAGGATTTGTTAAAGCCTTTATAAACCTGGTAGGTTGTCGTGTCATCAACGTCAAATTCAGAACCGGCTTTAATTTTGTAAATGCCATAGGTCCTGGAAGCTACCGCCTGAGCCTTCAAGGCTTCCATCGGAAAGGAATCCGACATTTCATAGCCTATTACTCCCTTGACGTAATCCTCAATATTTACAGTATTTATTGGATAGATAAACCCGCTTTTTATCTTAAAAAGCATACTTCCATAATAGTTTCTGCTGATATTTCCGCTTTTCAAGGTTAAGAAGCTGTCACTGCCGGCAGGAATCAGGCTTATGGTGTCATAGACCGTTCCGTCCGCAGAAACCCGGCCGTTCACAATACCAAGGGAGATGCTTGTCCCATCTTTGACCAAACTGCCGTTTAAAGTATAATCACCGGTCACCGCTGCAGTTAATGCCGAACTGTTTTTCATAGATTCAAGGCCAACTTTAATAATCTGGTTGTTATAATAAACCGAACTGTATGCATACGCTTTAACCTTAAGCATTGACAGCATCATAAAAAACACTAAGGCATATGTGAAATATTTCTTCTTCAATTTCCTTCCCCCCATTTGTACTATTTTAACAGCCTGTCTAGTACATATTCTACCTCTTAATACCATCAAAGTAAATGTCCCAGTGAGTTATACATCAGGAAGTAAATAAATTCATGGACAGCAGGTGCCTTTTGTCCTGCCTTGTCGTTTTGACATCTCTCTTATCAACAGATTATAAATCC
>JAUZPH010000166.1 GCA_030706065.1 Bacillota bacterium
GTATGATAATGAGGTTATGTTGGAAAAATATATTAAAGGTGACGAAATTACCTGCTGTATATTGGACGGAAAGATGCTTCCTGTAATAGCTATAAGGCCCAAGAGTTCATTTTTCGATTTTGCTTCGAAGTACTCCGACGGCGGTGCTGAGGAAGTCATAGTTGAACTGCAGAAGGATCTCCATGAGAAGGTGGAAGCTATGGCACTTGCGTGCTGGAAAAGTATAAAATGCAGTGTTTATGCCAGAGTAGATATGCTTATAGAGGATGGAGTGCCCTTTGTACTTGAAATAAATACTCTTCCGGGAATGACAAAAAACAGCCTGTTCCCAAAGAGTGCAGCAGCTGAAGGTATCAGTTTCAGCGGCTTGCTTGACAGTATAATTGAATTATCCTTAAGAGTGAGAAAAAATAGTTGAAGTTAGCGGTGATGTCGAATGGAACTGGAAGAACTGAAAAAGGTTGAATGGTTCGGAGATGCCTACAAGGAATTTATAGCCCTGCTGGCGTCCTATGGTGATGAAGAATATGGAAGGTTTAATTCCAGAATTATTCCTGATGTTGGAGAAAGCTTTAATGTGCGGATGCCGGTACTGAGAAAGATTGCAAGAGAGGTTGAAAAGAACAGGGATATGAACAGCTTTTATAACTTTGTTTCCAGCGGGGGCTCCTATGAGGAGAAGCTTCTTCAGGGCATCCTCTTCAGCAGGCTGGACTTCAAGAGTTTTTCCGACATGTTCAACGGCATAGACTACTACATTTTAAAGATGAATAACTGGGCTATCTGTGACAGCTTTGTGACTAATATAAAACCGCTGGTTATAAAAAACAGGGAGCTGTTTTTCCAAAGGGCGGAAAACTATATTGAATCCGATAATCCCTGGGCGGTAAGGTTTGGCCTGGTACTTATGAATAATTATTTTAAAGAAGAGGAATACCTTAAGGAAATCTTTAGACGGATAAAAGAAGTAAAGATTCAGGATTACTATGTAAATATGGCTGTTGCATGGCTGTTAAGCAGCTGTTATCTTGTGGATAGAGAGAGGACAAAGGAGTTCTTAACCGGCAATCATGTGGATGACTGGTGCATAAACAAGGCAATACAAAAGATTGTAGAATCCTTGAGAGTAAGTACTCTGGAAAAGGAAGACATAAAAAAGCTGAAAAAGAAGAAAAGTTAATAATAACGTCCCCAAATGGCCATATTTTAGATATTGGCCATTTTTTTTCGTAATAAAGAAAAGAGTAATTACAAATAATAAAAGGAACCGAGGAATGGCAGGAATTACAAGGGGGCGGCAGAATGAAGTTAAGGAGACAATTTCTAAAACTCTCTATAGTTATTATCTCTTTTGTTTCTGTTTTAGGATATGTATACTATAATGTCATGCAGTGGGAAAAAAAGGCGTATCCTAATTCCTATATAGGAAGTATGGGTGTTTCAGGGATGTCTGCCAATGAAGTGAGGCATACCGTTGAAGCCTACTTTAACAAGAGCTCCGCCAAAAAAGTAACTACTGTGTATGAAAATAAGACTTACAGCGCTGGATTGGAGGAATTGAGAAGAAAAGAAGATATAGACAAAATTGTTGAGGATATAATGGCCTATGGTAAAAATCTGAATATGTTTCAAAAGTTCGGATTGCTGAGAAGAAGTCCGGTGAAAAACTATGAGGTTAAGATCAAATATGATCAAAAGGCGGTGAAGGCTTTTGTAGAGAGAGTGAAAAATGACATAAACAAGGCCGCCGCAAATGCATATATAAGTGATATAGTGAATGGAAAACCGGTCTGTGTCAAAGAGGTTAAAGGTAAGGCTGTCAATGAAGAACAGCTGATTAATGATATTATTTCAAATAATGATTATAATTCCGGTGATGCAAAGATAGCTATAAAGGTTTCCGAAATTTCACCTGAAGTGCGGGAAGATATGTTAAAACCAATAGATACACTTCTGGCTTCCTTTTCCACCAACTACCTTGTATCTGCCCTTGGAAGAGCTGAAAACATAGCCCTCGCTGCTTCAAAGCTCAATGGTACCATACTCATGCCGGGAGAAGAATTCAGTTTCAACAAAATGACGGGGCCCCGTACTCTTGAAAACGGCTTTAAAGGCGCTCCGGTTATTATTAATGATAAATTGGTGGATGGTGTGGCAGGAGGGGTTTGTCAGGTTTCTACAACCCTTCATAATGCTGTGGTAAAGCTTGGAATTAAACCGACCAGGAGATTGAATCATTCTCTTGCACCGGCCTATGTAGGCCTCGGCTTTGATGCCACCGTATCGGATCTCATAGATTACAGATTCAGGAATACTCTAAAATATCCGCTGTATATCCAGGCGAAGGCCCAGGGTGGAAGGTTAACCTTTAACTTATACAGTAATTCATCGGTTAGCAGCATAAAGTATGCACTGGTCAATGAGATTGTCGAGACTCTGGAGCCAAAGACAATATATAACGCTGTAGATACAATTCCAAGCGGTTCTGTTGAGAAGGTACAGGAACCCATAAAGGGGTATAAGGTAAAGGTATACCTGGTTGGTTATAAAGATGGGAAGGAGATAAGCAGGGAGTTATTGTATAACGACAGTTATAATAAAGTTGATGAAGTTTTCAATATTGGAATTTGAATTTACAGGCCAATGTATATTTAAATTCGTATAATTATATAGTATAATTGTTATGCGGGTAGAGAGGAGATTTTTTTATGAAAAAAAGTTCCAAAAAATTTACAGTTATTTTACTGTCTACACTGGTTATGGCAGCGGTGGGTGGAGCTGCCTCATATACGGGATATGCATACAAGATAAGCAAGGACTGGGAAGGAGTCATATATCCCAATACAAAAGTAATGGGCGTAGAAGTTGGGGGAATGACAAAGGACGAGGCTGCAAAGCTTTTAAAAGAGAAATATGGGGATGTGGTCGTTCAGAAAAAGATAGAGATAAAATATAATGGCAAGTCCTACTCTATAGATTATTCAAAATTAAATGCCCGTTACAATATAGATGAAGTTGTCAGTGAGGCTTTCAGTTACGGAAAGGAACTGTCTATCTTCGGAAAGAAGGATATTATTAAGGAAGGGACCGACAAGAGCTACAACCTGACCTTTAATTATGATACTGCGTACATAGACGAGCTTATAAAGACTATGGAGAAGGATATTAATGCGGCACCGGTAGATGGTTCTATCCAGATGGTTTCTAGGGGAAATTTCAAGGTGACTCCTGATAAGAAAGGGTACAAGCTTCAGTCGGACAAGCTTAAGGAAGATATCAAGAATAATATAAACGACAAGCTGGAGGAAAGCAGCACCACTGTAGAGGCGCCGGTGGAAACCCTTTCGGCGGTGAAAACTGCTGAGGCGCTGTCAAGTATAAATACCCTTGTTTCAACTTATACCACCAGCTATAAGGGCTCTATTGACAGCAGAATCAACAACATCAAAGTAGCATCAGGCTCCGTTAACGGAAGATTGATGATGCCTGGAGATTCCTTCAGTTTTAATGATGTTGTGGGACAGAGAACAGAAGCAAGAGGCTATCAGCAGGCTGGTGTTATAATAAACGGCAAGCATGATTTTGATTTTGGAGGAGGAATATGCCAGGTATCCTCTACATTGTATAATGCATTGCTGCTGGCCGATATTGACCCGACTGAAAGAACACATCATACCCTAAGGTCGCTTTATGTGCCCTTAGGCCAGGATGCAACGGTGGACTGGGGGCATCTTGACCTGAAGTTTACGAATACCATGCCATATCCTATTTACATTGAAGCCTACACTGAGGGTACCAATGTCTACTTTAATATTTATTCAAACAGCAGTCTGACAAAAAAGACCTACAAGATTGTTAATGATGTGTATCAGACTGTTGATTTTAAAGTTACTCAGAAGCAGGACCCCACATTGCCTGAAGGAACTCAGGAATATGAAGAGGTCGGCTCCAACGGGTACAGAGTCAGGGTTTACAGAGTTACCAATGAGAACGGGCAGCAGGTGAAAAAAGACCTGTTGTATGAGGATTATTACAAACCGGTCAATGCAATCCTGAAGATAGGTACAAAAAAAGTAGATCAGACACAAAGCAACTAGGCTTTTGTCAATTATAAGGAAATTTTTTTTACTGGTTTATCAACAGGATTAAGTTCAATATTCATATCCATGCAGACAAAAGGCGGGCAGCCCTCAATGCCCGCCTTTTGTCCATTTCTACAGATTTGCAATAGAAAGTCATGAATTTTATAGAAAATTATATGAGTTTATGGTTAAAAATACAAAATATGTGAAATAAATATAAAGAAAGATGGATTTATGCTATAATAGATTTGTATTTCATTAAAGACAAAGATACATCAGAAGGAGAGAGTTATATGAAAGAAACATCCGAATTGATACAAGAAATGTTATCAAATATAGAAAGAGTAATCGTGGGTAAGAGGGAAGAGATAATCAATATCCTGAAGGGGATTGTTGCAGGTGGCCATATCCTTATAGAGGATGTACCTGGAGTTGGAAAGACTACACTGGTGAAGGCTCTGGCCAGGACCATTGACCTGTCTTACAACAGAATACAGTTTACCCCGGATTTGCTCCCGTCAGATATCACCGGCATATCCATATTTAATCAGAGGGAGATGCAGTTTGAATTCAGAAAAGGCCCTATTTTTGCCAATGTAGTTTTGGCTGACGAAATAAATAGGACATCCCCAAAAACTCAATCCGCCCTGCTGGAAGTTATGGAAGAAAATCAGGTGTCGGAAGGAATAAATACCTTTAAGCTGGCACAGCCCTTCTTCGTGCTTGCTACACAGAACCCCATAGAATACGAGGGTACTTTCACACTGCCTGAGGCACAGCTCGACAGGTTTATGATGAAGGTTTCCATAGGATATCCCGACAGGGTATCGGAGGCTCAGGTACTGGCATTATACAGGAACAGGAAGCCTCTTGAGGAGATAACACCGGTAGCCAAGTCAGAGGACATAATTGAACTGCAGAATAGGTGCAGGGAAGTTTATGCCTCAGATGATATAAACAAATATATTGTGAGTATAGCGGAAGCAACAAGAAATTCAAGGCTGTTAAATCTGGGTATGAGTACCAGAGCGGCCCTGGCACTGTTAAGGGTAGCCCAGGCATCCGCAGTTATAAACAGAAGAAATTATGTTATTCCGGAGGATGTAAAAGATAACGCTCTTTCGGTTTTAGGACACAGGCTTACCCCTTCGGCCGAGGCCAGGGCAAATAATCTGAGCAGCGAAAAAATAATCTGGGATATTTTGAAGATGGTCCCTGTACCAAAGGTGAGCTAAATGTTCAGAATCAAGATTAAATTCATAATACTTTTTGCTTTATTTGCAGCATCAGCCTACTTTGAAGGCGGACCTCTGTTTTACCGCATATTGTATGCCTTCGCCGCTATAATGCTCCTGGCGGTGGTGGTTATATTCTTAAATAAAAAGTATTTGGATGTTGATATATTGTTTGAGAGAAATGTATATAGTACAGGAGATAATGGAAGGTTTACAATGGTTTTGAATAATAGAGGGCTATTGCCTGTACCATATCTCATTGTAATGAATTCTGCCTTAAAGAAGCTGAGCAGTAGGTATAATGGAGATGCGGTTTTTATAGGGACTGGCAGTTCTAAAAAATTGAGATATGAAGTGAGGTTCAGAAACAGAGGCGTGTACAATTTTGGTGAGACTGAAGTGAGATTCAGGGATACTGCGGCCATAATGGAGAGAAGAGGCACTTATACAAGTAAGACATTGATTCATGTATATCCGAGAATTGTTACACTCCGTTCAAATCTGTTCAAAGGAATAAATCTGTTCAACAACTATAAATTGAGCCCCAGCGGTATTGAAGATCTTCACACCATAAGGGACAACAGAAAATACAGGGAAGGAGACAGCCTCAAGAGAATCAACTGGAAGGTAAGTGCAAAGTATAACGATCTGTATGTGAAAAATCTGGAAGTGCTGATTGGTGAAGAATTCAATGTTTTTTTGGATATGAACAGCTGTAACTATAAGTACGATAACACCGGAGTGGTGGAGGAGCAACTCGTAGATACCTGCGCGTCCATAGTTCATCACCTTTCCAAGAGAAAAATCATATCCAGGCTGTTTATAAATGCTCAAACTGCAAGAAGCTTTGATATTAAGGACAGGAAGGATTTCGAGCAGCTAATGGATTACTTCATGATGACCAAAAGTGACAGTGATATGCCCTATCTCAGCTTTTTGAGGGCTCATCTTAACAAGGATGCCTCTATGAACAATATTGCCCTGATTACAGCCAGGGTGGACCAGGACATTCTTGAATATGTAATGGAGCTGGAAGAGAGGAAAAAGAATATATTTTTATTCTTTAATGTTGTAGAGGGACAGGATGGAGTTAACATAGTGAAACTAAGAAAGCTTGGTGTGGTGGCAATAGATGCCTCTCAGCTTGTCAAGTAGGTACAGGTTGAAAAAATCTGCAGAAGAAAGTTCTGCCCTGACGGGATGTGATTAGATGGAATGGTTTAGAGAAAACCGAATAGGTGTTTTTATACATTATATCAACATTATGTTTATGCTTTTTATAGCACGTAGTTGTTACAATATAGAAGGCTTCAGCTTTTTGTATGTAACCCTGCTGTATGCCTTTCTGATGCTTGTTTATTGGTTTTTCACCGGTGTTCTGCATCGGAGGATATACAGATTTTTAATAGTACTTGCAGCAGCCGGTTTGGCTGTCCTTATCTGGTTCAGCTTCCAGAACAGGATAATTGAGTATTTCTATTCGCATGTAGTATATAACATAGAAAATATAAATAATCAATTATTTCACGGGAGCGTTACCTATTTCTATGAGTTCAAACCTATTATAACCCTGGTGCTTCCGGTTGTTGTGTTCTTACTGCTGTTTTTCTATAATAACAGAATGACAGAGGGAGTGCTGCTGCTTGTTTTTATGGAAGTGGTATTTTTCTGGTATCTGGACTATGTGGATGATATTAAGAGGCTTATCTTTCCGTTTATAATAATCAGCGTCATCACTTACCTTATGAATAATTATAAGAAGACGGTTCATGAGTTCCAGAAGAAGGGGATATACTCCTCTCTTAATGGGAAAAGATTGATAATTAATATTGTGGTTTTCAGCATGGTGGTGGGAATTATTGGATTAACACTGCCTCAGGAGATACAGGGCAAAGATACAATGAGTATCGTTGAAAGGTTCCAAAACAAATATGCCCAGGCTCAGGATGGAGTTGGAAGCGGTCTGGAGAACATATACGGGCTGCAAAGCTCAGGTTACGCTGACACTGAAAGCAGATTGGGCGGGCCTTTGACTCTTGACAAAAGCGTTGCCTTTTTGGTTGAAAGTGATAAGCCCTACTATCTTAAGGGAAATGTTAAGGACGAATATACCGGCAGCTCCTGGAAGTCCACGGTGAATAACTATCAAAAGCTGGAGAATGGTGAAGCTGACAGTTTAAACAGTATTATGAACAGATATTCATCATTTATAAATGAGCCAAAACAGATCAAGATATATCCGGAGAAACTGAGGACAGCTTCCTTTCTGGTGCCGATGTACACAGAGAAAATCTCCAATTTTAATGGAGATATCTATATGAATAGCGAGAACTCAACCTATATGTCTTCCTCCAGGATATCCAAGGAATATACCATTGATTTCTACGAACTGGATGAAAACAGAATATCTGAGGACTATTATGGAATGTATTATCTCGGGAATA
>JAUZPH010000167.1 GCA_030706065.1 Bacillota bacterium
GATGTAATGGAGCATAACGGTGAATGGGCAAGAGAAGAAATGTTTGACGAATGGCTGGGTTTTTCCAATGAACAGATTACTGTGTGGCTGAAAGCTGCAGGCTTTAATGATATAAAGATAGAGAATACGGATTTGAAATGCAAGGGCTATTCAAGCAGAGGAGAATTCACTGAAACAGGTATATTCCTGGCATCAGCAAAAAAATATTAGGAGGAAATAAACATGAAAATTGAATCATTACTAATTCACGGAGGAATTGATGGGGACGAGAATACCGGGGCGGTTAATGTCCCCATATATCAGACCTCAACCTATAAGCAGCCAAGGCTCGGTGAAAACAAGGGCTACGAATATTCAAGGACAGGCAATCCCACCAGAGCGGCTTTGGAAAAGCTGGTGGCAGATTTGGAGGAGGGCTATGCAGGCTTTGCCTTTGCATCCGGTATGGCGGCTATTACAGCAGTAATTTCCTTGTTCAAATCCGGAGATAAGGTAGTTATCTCTAACAATATCTACGGAGGCAGCTTCAGGGTTCTGAGCAAGGTGTTCAATAATTTTGGAATCGGATACTCAATAGTAAATACAACAGATTTGGAGGAAGTAAGAAGCAGTATAGATGAAACAGTGAAGGCAATATTCATTGAAAGCCCCACCAATCCCCTTATGGATATAACAGATATAAAAGCCGTGGCTGAGATAGCAAGGGAAAAGGGTGTTTATACCATAGTGGACAATACTTTTATGACACCTTACCTTCAGAAACCGATAACTCTTGGAGCAGATATTGTCATTCACAGCGCTACAAAATATATCGGGGGACACAGCGATACAGTTTCCGGTGTTGCAGTAGTCAAGAATAAAGAATTGGCGGAAAGGCTTCATTTTATACAAAATGCCACCGGCGGAGTTCTGCCTCCCTTTGACTCCTTTCTGCTAATCCGGGGTATCAAAACCCTGGCAGTTAGAATGGATAGACATAATTCCAATGCAAAACTGGTAGCAGAATATCTAAGAAACAGGGATGAAATTGAGAAGGTATATTATCCAGGCTTTGAGGACCATCCGGGCTATGAAGTGCAGAAAAGACAGGCTAAGGGTTTTGGCGGGATGATAGCCTTTGTATTGAAGGAAGGCTATGACTATAAGAAGTTCCTGGAGAGCCTCAAGCTTGTAACCTTCGGAGAAAGCCTTGGCGGAGTGGAATCTCTGATATGCCATCCTGCATCCATGACCCATGCCTCCATACCTTATGAATTAAGGCAGAAGGTTGGCATTGTAGATAATCTTATTAGATTGTCCGTTGGCCTGGAAAGTGCCGAAGATTTGATAGAAGATATAGAAAATGCTTTAAAGGAGAGTAAATAGATGGTTAAGGTAGAGAGTTTTTCACTGGATCATACAAAGGTTAAGGCGCCTTATGTGAGAAAATGCGGAACTCAAAAGGGTGTAAAAGGAGACATCATTTCAAAATATGATTTGAGATTTATGCAGCCCAATAAAGAAGAGATGCCGACCGCTGCAATCCATACCCTGGAGCATCTGCTTGCGGGCTACATGAGAGAAAAGCTGGACAACATTATAGATATTTCACCTATGGGCTGCAGAACCGGTTTTTATATGGTGGCCTGGGGAGATATTGAAGTTCAAGTTGTAATTGATGCTTTGAATTATTCTCTGAATAAAGTTCTGGAGACAGAGGAGGTACCTGCAGCAAATGAGTTTCAATGTGGCAATTACAGGGATCATTCATTGTTTTCTGCAAAGGAATATGCAAAGTATATATTAAAAGAAGGTGTCAGCAGTGAAATATTTCGATAACATTAAGGAACTGATAGGCAATACACCGATAATAAAGCTGAACAATCTGGATATCAAACCCGGAGTGAATGTTTTTGCTAAGCTTGAAAATCATAACCCCGGAGGCAGTGTAAAGGACCGTATAGGAATATATATGATTGAGCAGGCAGAGAGGGAAGGCAGATTGAAGCCGGGCTATACAATTGTGGAAGCAACCGCCGGCAACACCGGAATAGGAGTGGCCGTGGCTGCACTTAACAAGGGTTATAATATTATCTTTGTAGTCCCCACAAAGTTCTCCGTGGAAAAACAGGTATTGATGAAGGCTCTTGGAGCCCAAATCATAAATACACCAAGGGAAAAGGGGATGCTGGGTGCCTCGGAAAAGGCAGAGGAGCTGCTGCAGACCATTGAGAATTCCATCAGTCTCAGACAATTTGAGAACCAGGCAAATCCTCTTGCTCACTATGAAACTACCGGACCGGAAATATACGACGCCCTGGAAGGCAATATAGACTATTTTGTTTCTGGAGCAGGCAGCGGTGGTACCTTTACGGGAGTGATCAGGTACCTCAAGGAAAAGAACCAAAGGATTAAAAGCATCCTGGCAGACCCGGAAGGTTCTACTATGGGAGGCGGAGCTGAAGGGTGCTATAACATCGAGGGAATTGGCAACAACTTTATTCCCGGTACCATGGATATGACTTTAGTGGATGAGGTAATAAAGGTTAGTGATGAGGAAGCCATTAAGATGGTTAGGGTATTGGCCCGGAGAGAGGGGCTCATAGTAGGGAGTTCTTCCGGGGCTGCCGTTGCTGCAACCCTAAAGCTTGCCGGTAAAATAGAAAAAGGAAATATAGTTACTATATTTCCGGATAGAGGAGACAGGTATTTCAGCAAAAATATTTACGAAATATAAGATATCTCCTACTAAACCTATTGACATGATATAGAATGGCTGTTATAATTTAGAAAAAGTAAATATTAAACTTCTTATCCAGAGAGGCGGAGGGACTGGCCCTTTGAAGCCCGGCAACCTGATTAAGTTCAAGGTGCTAATTCCAGTAGGCTTTTGCCTTAAAGATGGGAAGCAGTGAGAATAATATCCTCTTGCAGCCATCTGCAGGGGGATTTTTATTTACTTCAAAAGGGATGTGAGGAGGAAAAAGTATGAGAAAGGTTTATATTTTTGCGTACTCTATGTACCGCTGCAATGAGCAATAATTTACTAAGTATAATTGAGCTTTTTAGCTGACTAGAAAACTAGAGGCTGTATCTTGTGCATTACAAGGTACAGCCTCTTTTAATCAAAATAAATATGGAGAAAGAGGTGTTTAAAAATGTCAGAAGTCAATTATGGATTTGATACTCTTAAGGTCAGGGCAGGATACAACCCAAAGGACCACAACTATGCGGTGTCTGTTCCCATTTATCAGACGGCGTCCTATGAACTTGGTGATACAGAAAGGTTTGAAAGGCTGAGGAGTTTTTCAGAACTTGGTTTTTTGTATACCAGGATCGGTAATCCCACAGTAGCGGTACTGGAACAAAGGGTTGCGGCACTGGATGGTGCCTCTGCAGCCATCGCGGTTGCATCGGGGATGGCTGCAATAACATATACCCTTTTAAATATAGCGGAAGGCGGCGGAAGAATTTTAACTACCCATCAACTGTACGGAGGTACTGTAGACAACTTCAAGAAGCTGTTTCCAAAGTTCGGTATAAGCATTGACAAAGTGAATAACCCGGATGACATAGAGGAATTCAGAAGGGGAATAAGGGAGGATACAAAGGCTATTTATATTGAGTCCATAAGCAACCCGAATGCGATAGTTGCCGATTTGGAAGCAATAGCTCTGGCAGCCCATGAGAGAAATATACCTTTGATAGTAGATAATACCTTTGCGACTCCGTACCTTCTGAATCCATTAAAGTATGGTGCGGATATCGTAGTCTACTCAGCCACAAAGGCTATCAATGGGCACGGTAATGTAATTGCGGGACTCATTGTTGAAGGCAGTAATTTTGATTGGGGAAACGGAAAGTTCCCACAATTTACAGAATCGCATTATCTTCTTAGAGACAGTTCAGGCAGAGAAAGAAGCTTTTTAGATGCCTTCCCGACCTCTCCATTTACCGGGAGGATCAGAATGAATTATCTTGCATACTTTGGGGCGGTGCTTGGGCCCTTTGATGCTTATCTTGTGCTTCTGGGTTTGGAGACAATATCAGAGAGGATTCAAAAGCAGGTTTCAAATACAGATAAGATAATAAAATATCTTGAAGAAGAGGAGCATGTTCTCTGGATTAAACATCCTTCAACGAAATCAAGCCCTTATAGAGCTTTGGCAGAGAAGTATCTTCCGAAGGGAGCAGGTGCTGCATTTTCCTTTGGAATCAAGGGCACTGAGAGTCAGATTAACAAATTTCTAAACTCTGTGAGATTATTCAGTTATCAGGCCAATGTGGGAGATGCCAGGTCACTGATTATTAACCCTCCAAAAGTAACTCATGGTGAATTACAATCGGATGCCCAGAAGCTTGCAGATATTACTCCTGAGAATATAAGGCTTTCCATAGGATTGGAAGACCCGGAAGATTTGATTGCTGATTTAAGACAGGCTTTTGAAAAGGCTTATAGTTAAAAAAATCAATATTAAGGGGAAGGTGAATTTCTATGAAAGAAATTAAAAAATTAGCTGCCATACTGATAATTACATTGATGACAGTATCATTATATGCCTGCAGTAAAGATAAAACAGCTTCAGGTGAAAGCGGGAAATATAAATATGGAAAGTTGAAAATTCAAGCTCTTGGAGGAGGAGCCTGCGGAGCACCGTCATATATAGCCTATGAAAAAGGGTTCTTTGCGGAAGAAGGGCTGGATGTGGAGCTTGTTAGCGGAACATTGGATGAGCTCAAGACCGGTCTTGCAACTGGCGAATTTTTAGTGACTAATGGTGATTTTCAATATTTCCCATCTATCCAACAGGGCATGGACCTAAAGGTTATTGGAGGCCTTCATAAGGGCTGCATAAAAGTAGTACTGCCTCCAAACTCTTCAATAAAAACCGCTAAAGATTTAAAGGGTAAGAATATAGGGGTTGATGAAATCGGCGGTACACCTATGTCCGTAGCCAGTATGCTGTTAGGAAATGCCGGGCTGGATCCGCAGAAGGATGTTACATGGAAGCCCTTTCCGCTGGATCAGCTGACTCAGGCGGTTGAAAAAGGTGAAGTAGACGCCTTTGCAGCATGGGATCCTTTCGGAGCATTGGCTGTCAAAGATAAAGGTTATACAATACTCTCGGATATATCCACAGATCCACTTTTTGCGGGTAAAAGCTGCTGCTTCCTGTATTCAACAAAAAAGCAGATTGATAAGAACCCGGACAAGATTGCTGCCATAGCAAGAGCTTATCAGAAGGCAGATCAGTGGATAAGCCAGCATCCGGAGGAAACGGCACAGTTTGAAATTGAAAAGAAATACGTTGCCACAGATGATTTGAAGTTCCTAACTGATCTGATAAAGTCCTACAGTTATGAATTTACAACAGATAAGGCTAAGGACGACGTAAGATATTTCGCAGAGCAGCTCAGTAAAACAGGATTTGTAAAGAAAGACACAGATCCCGACAAATTCGCTAATGAAGTTTATTATGATGTCTTAAAGAAATAGTTTTGTATATTTGATTTATAGGATGTGGTAGAAATGAGTCAGTCCGACAGATTGGTGGAAGAGCTGAACAAACCGGCTTTTGAGGTGGTATATAATACACAGAAGAAAGATATGGGAATGGAAAGAAAAAACAAAGCCGCCTCAGCTAAAAAGGTTATTATAAATGACGAGATAAATTGGAAAAAACAATCATTGCCCTGGCAGATTTTACAGGTTGTATCTTATGCTGGTGCCTTTGCTGTAAGTATTCTGCTTCCTGAACAGCAGCAGGTAGATACAGTTCCATACAGGATATTTCTTTCCCTGGTGATTGTTTTTTTAACCGGACAGTATGTCCTTGGCCTTTACAGGGAAAAAATCAGAATGAGATGCAACCATCAGGCTCAGCTTTACTTCTCTATAGGCGTGCTTCTAATAATATGGGATCTGCTTACCACCAAATTTAAGGTACTGCCATTACCTTTCTTTCCCAGCGCAGCACAAATACTGGATGTGATGAAAGACGATTATGAAACACTTCTCATAAGCACTGCCTACTCGCTGAGACTTCTAATTGCAGGCTTTACTATAGGTACAATAATTGGGCTTTTATCTGGAGTACTTATAGGTTGGTACAGGCAATGGAATTATTGGCTGTTCCCTGTTATAAAGGTTATGGGGGTTATTCCTGCAACGGCATGGATACCGATAATCATGTTCATTTTTCCTTCAAGCTTTTATGCAGAAGTTTTTCTTATTGTACTCTGCGTTTGGTTTCCGGTGGCTTACATGACCTGCTCAGGAATACAAAATATACAAAAGTCATATTTTGAGGCAGCTAAAACACTGGGGGCCAATGAAAGGTTCCTTGTATTCAAGGTAGCCATTCCCGGAGCAATGCCTTCAATATTTACAGGTATATATACAGCCACAGGAGTATCCTTTGCAACTCTTGTAGTTTCCGAAATGATAGGGGCAAAGGCAGGACTTGGCTGGTATATTAACTGGGCAAAAGGATGGTCTAACTATGCTAAAGTATATGCCTCAATAATAGTTATGGCTGTAATTTTTTCAATTGTAATGGCCGTCATATTCAGAATACGAGACAGGGTTCTAATCTGGCAGAAGGGGTTGTTAAAATGATAGCTATAAATAAGGTAAAAGCAGGTTCTATAGTCATTGACCATATATATAGGACATATGTGGATGCAAAAGGCAATGAGATTGACGCACTTAAGGATATAAATCTGAATATAGAGCCGGGAGAGTTTATTTCTCTGATTGGCCCTTCAGGTTGTGGAAAAACTACATTGATGAGGCTTATTGCTGGACTGGATGAAGCAGAGTCCGGTGGTGTCTATTTGGATGGCGAGGTGATAACAGGTACAAACTATGAAAGAGGATATGTTTTTCAGCAGGCAAATTTGTTTCCATGGGAGACAGTGGAAAATAATATATCTGTAGGATTGAAGGCAAGAAAGGTGTACCGGGAACAAAAGGAGGAAATCGCAGATTATATCAGGCTTGCCGGACTTGAAGGCTTTGAAAAGTCATACCCACATCAGATTTCAGGCGGTATGGCTCAAAGAGCTTCCCTTGTCAGAGCGCTTATAAACAATCCGAAGGTGCTGCTTCTGGATGAGCCACTGGGAGCTCTGGATTCCTTCACAAGATTCGATCTGCAGGATAAGCTTCTGGAGTTGTGGTATGACAGGGGAACTACCATGATACTTGTGACACATGATGTTGATGAGGCGGTATATTTAAGTGACCGCATTGTTATAATGTCACCGCGCCCGGGGAAAATAGAAGAAATAGTAGATGTGAAGCTGGGAAGGCCTAGGTCCAGGAGCAGCGTGGACTTTCTGCATCTTCGTACAGAAATCCTTGAGAAGCTGCATCTTTCCAGCAGTCCGAAACCGATAGATTACTATTTATAAAAAATTAATATAATTCCCACTAAACCTATTGACATGATAGAATTTAGTTGTTATAATTTAGAAAAAGTAAATATTAAACTTCTTATCCAGAGAGGCGGAGGGACTGGCCCTATGAAGCCCGGCAACCTGATTTAGTTCAAGGTGCTAATTCCAGTAGGCTTTTGCCTTAAAGATGGGAAGCAGTGAGAATAATATCCTCTTGCAGCCATCTGCAGGGGGATTTTTATTTACTTTAAAAGGGATGTGAGGAGGAAAAAGTATGAGAAAGGTTTACATTTTTGCGTACTCTATGTACC